>JASDTK010000219.1:0-2391 GCA_041891555.1 Oscillospiraceae bacterium | reverse complement strand
AAAGGAGAAATAATAAAAACCACCCCCTTCGAGATGGTTTTTATTATACGTGATGCTTATGGAAAACAGCTTTTCAATTGAGCCTGTCAGAGCGCAAATGCTCGCGGAAGCGCAGGGGCTTCGGGACTGCAACGAATTCAGCGTAAAATACGGACTTGTCCTCTCCGAAAATCAAATACAGAATCTTGTGCAGAAGCGTTTTGAAGCCCTTAAGGATACGGGTAGGATTGAGTTTGGAGCGGGAATACTGGAGAAGCTTATTTACGCCTTCTGCGACTCTCCGTATATTCACAGCCAGAACTATGAGGACACCATTCTTGAGCTTCAAGACGCTTTTTACTACTTTAAAAATGAATCCGACGACAGAATTTCAGACGATGAGCTGATTGAGTATATGAAGGGCACCTTTGACGGCAAGGCGCAGGGCTCGATTGAATACCTTACAGGTACCTCTTTGGAGGAGCTGTGCCGAGATACACATCACGGCTTTATTGATGACGTCGATGATGCAAATGAAGATATGGACTAAGGAGCAATATGTCGGAAAACGAACTGGTTTTGTCAAGCGGCGGACTTTCGGAGCCGTTGACCGAGGAGGACGAAACAATTATCCAGACAAAGCTCTGGAAGCTTCTCGCAAGACGCACCGAGCTTTACACAATGGGCGACAGCAGCTCCGTGCGGATTGAAATTGCTCAGGAGCTTTTGCAGTCCATCAATTTCTTGCTCGAGCTTTATCTGAAAAAAAGCGGAAACTCGAAAAAGTCCTTTGTAAACTCAGATCTCGAGGAGCTTTTAAGGCAGGGGCAAGCGGTCTGTGAAGAAAAAATCGAGCTTGGAAAGCTGCTTTACAGCAAAGCCTGCCTGACAGCTCCTGAGATTGAGAGCATATCGTACAGAGACACGCTCACGGAAATCGGCGGTTTTTTCAAACACTATGATTACCGCTTTTTCGCCCACCGAATTCCCTGCGATATCGACTATCAGCTTTGCAACCCTGTAAAGGAAAGCATGGAGGGTATCGAATACATCAATGATTATTTAGGGCGAATCATAATTGAGAACGACTTTGTGAGAAGATTTGAGAGGAATCGGGTTGAGCGCCTTCTGGAAAGCTACTTCCCCGATTACAGAGGGTTGCTTATTAACCTTTACGCGCCTGTCGCGGCAAATGCCGTCGGTCTTACACTCCTGCACGAGGATATTTCACGGCTTAATGTAAAGGCATCGGACGATGCCCGCCTTGTGAAGCTCTTCTACGGGCTTTCGGCAACGCCCGCGAAAAAGGCGCTCAACGAGGCCGCGCTTCGGGTCTGCGGTGAACTGAATATCAGCGACGCTTCCTCGGTACGGTATCTGCGGAAAGCGGCGGAAGAGCTGTTTCCACGAATTGATGCGGCACTGCCGCATGGCACGCTAGTCGGAATCTTCATACCCTTCACATAACGCCGGACAGTACTTGAAAAATTTGTTTTCCTATGCTATTATAAAGAAAATCTAATTTGGAGTTGGGAAGATGCGCAAGTAATCCTGCTGTTACTAAGGCAAGGCGATTTTTACGCGGTGATAAGCATCACCGCTACGTTTCGCTGTGCTTTTGCAGGAAAGCTTTCGTGTTTTTCCCTGACTTATCCTCTCCCTGCGTTCTTGTGCGCAGGGTATAGTAAGCCGCGGGAGGGCCCTTCCTGCGGCTCATTATTTTTAATGGAGGATTAAGCAATGTCTATGATAGATGTAAAAAATCTGAGCTTTGCCTATGAGGGCAGCTATGACAATATTTTTGAAAACGTGAATTTCCGTATCGATACCGACTGGAAACTCGGCTTTACGGGTCGAAACGGCAGGGGAAAAACCACCTTTCTGAAGCTCCTCATGGGGAAGTATCCATATCAGGGTACTATCTCCGCCAGCGTTGATTTTGAGTATTTCCCTTTCGAAGTTAATGACAGCCACGCCGATACTATGCGCGTGATAGGCGGAATACTCGGAAATTTTGAAAACTGGAGGCTCATGAAGGAGCTGAATCTGCTGGAGCTTTCCGACGATGTGCTTTACCGGCCGTTTTCTACGCTTTCAAACGGTGAGCAGACAAAGGTACTGCTGGCGGCGCTGTTCCTGCGCGAAAACAGCTTTCTGCTCATTGACGAGCCAACAAACCATCTCGACATAGCTGCAAGAGAGATTGTGAGCCGCTACTTGAACTCAAAGCGGGGCTTTATTCTCGTTTCACACGACAGGGCGTTTCTCGACGGCTGCGTCGACCATATAATGTCGATTAACAAGACCGATATCGAAATTCAAAAGGGCAATTTTTCGTCGTGGTGGCTCAATAAGGAGCTACAGGATTCCTATGAGCTTGCTGAGAATAAAAAACTTAAAAAGGAAGTAAAA
>JASDTK010000218.1:0-15350 GCA_041891555.1 Oscillospiraceae bacterium | reverse complement strand
CTGTTATGATATCGTCGGCTTTTCCGGATATTAGATGCCCGCCTCTGTCAAGGATTGCGGCACGTCCTCCGAGGAGTATCGCGTGGTCGGGGTTGTGAGTGGTTATAACCACGGCAAAGCCCTTTTCGGAAAGACTTTTAATTAATCTCAGAACTCGGAGCTGATTTCCGAAGTCCAGATGCGCTGTCGGTTCGTCGAAAAGGACTATTCGCGGGCGTGAAACGATTGCCCGGGCAATGACAGCCTGCTGAATTTCCCCACCGGACAGCTCCGTATATGGGCGGTCGGCAAGCCGTAAAATTCCAATTTCCGAAAGTACAGATGTGGTATCGTCACGCTCTTTTTTTCCAGGGTGAGAAAAAAGGCCGATGCGGGAGGCGCAGCCCATCTGCACAAAGTCAAAAACCGTATATCCGAAGGCGGGGACATGATTTTGAGGTACAAATCCGACTATGGAAGCAATCTCGCGCTCGGACATAACCTTTAGGCATTTCCCACTGAGCTTTATCTCGCCGCTTTGCGGTTTCAGCGTGCCGAGCATACAGTTCAGAAGTGTCGATTTGCCGGAACCGTTGCGCCCGAGAATTGAAAGCACTTCACCCTCTGAGATTTCAAGACTCACTCCGTCCAGTACCTTGCGTTCAAGCGAAGGGTAGGAGAAGGAGATGTTATCAATTTCAAATATTGTACTCATGACAGCGTCCTCCTTTGGCGGAAGAGCAACCAGCAGTAAAAGGGCGCGCCGATGATGCCGGTCAGGATGCTTACGGGCATTTCCGAAGCGCCGATAGTGCGGGTCAAGGTGTCCACAAGTAGCATGAACAGTCCGCCGATTAGCGCACAGAGCGGAATCAGACGGCGGTTTGAAGGCCCGACCAGCATTCTCCCAAAGTGCGGGATGATAAGCCCCACCCAGCCGATAGTGCCTGCTATGCAGACGGAGCCGGCCGTCAGAAGCGTAGCGCAGGCGATGACGATGCCGCGGACAAGCTTGACGTTAGCCCCGAGGGAACGGGCCTCGTTCTCACCGAGCGACAGCACATCTATCCACCATGAGAGCAGAACAAGAATCACGGCGGGAACAATTATAATTATAATAACGGTTAGAAACTCCGAGAGCTTTATGTAGGAGAAGCTGCCCATAGTCCAGTAGGTAATTGAGGCCAGCTGAGTGTCCGGATCAGCAATGTATTTTATGAAGCCGAAAACCGACGACAGCGCGGAACCGACAATAATCCCGGAGAGCACAAGGACTAGATTCGAGCGGTTTTTTATTAATGAAGGTATACTTACAGTCAGCAAAACCGCCGCAATGCCGCCGATAAAGGCGAACAGCGAAACGAAAAGCGTTGTCATTGACAGAAGTATTGCAAGCGCCGCACCGATACAGGCTCCGCTGGAAACCCCGAGAAATTCGGGGGATACCAGAGGATTTTTAAAAATGCCCTGATACGCCGCGCCGGACATGGAGAGCGCTGCACCGACAACTACGGACGCAAGAATGCGCGGTACGCGCAGTCCCATTACGACGTTTTGCGTCATGTCGGGGAGTTCGTTTTTCAGGCCGAAAAGACGGCTCCACAGTATCCGTATGCTCTCGCCCGGCGTAACGGGGTATTTGCCGACACAGACCGCGAGAACCACGCCTCCCATTAGAAGAAGCAGGAATAGCAGGTCAATGGCGAGAATATTTCGTTTTCTATTTTGCTGTGCGGTTTCCTTCATCTAGTTCTCCAAATCGTAGCCAAGGTAAGAAGCGTCAAAGGTTTTTCCGAACATAAAGGTGTAGTAGTCGTCAATCTGAGCTTGAAGCTCTTCAGCGGAGAAGTAATCGGGATACATTTCATGCAGCATATACATTGTGCCGATGACGCAGCTAATACCGGGCATGTCCCAGGCGTCGCTGGTTGCGGGGATACGGAATACCTTGCCGTTTTTCACCGCGTTTACCGAGCTCCACGAGGTGTCCTTGTACAGCCCGTCCACGCTGTAATTGAGTGCGGTGGAGCCGGTGCAGAACAGAAAATCAGGGTTCCACTCGAATATAGTTTCAACTCCGACGTCAAGCCAGTTGTGGTCTTTACCTACGCCGTCCGCGACGCATTTTCCCCCGGCTTTTTCAATCATCCACGACTGAAGCATATCGCCGCCGGCAACGCGTGAGAGCTCACCGCCCATAACAAGTGCGGTCACACGCTTATCCTCCAGAAGAGTTTGGACTATTGAATCTATGTAGGCAAATTTGGTGTCCATCCACTTGCAGACCTCATCGGCTCTCGCGGAAACGCCGAAATATTTGCCCATAAGAAGCAGAGTGCTTTTTATATCGTCGAGGTTTTCGGCCTTGACGCAGAGCACGTCTATCCCGAGTGCCTTCACCGCCTCAACGGTTTTAGGGTCATTTGAGCGGTGTATGAGTACGACTGGCGCGAGCTTTGCCAGCGCCTCAAGGTCGACCACACCACGCCCGACGGAACCGGCTTTTCCAAGCGCCTCAACATTGTCAGTCCAGAATTTTGACTTGACGTTTATAGCCTTGACTCTGTCCGAAAGGCCGAGCGCCACAATAAAGGGAACAGAAACGGCATAGACTGAAGCAATTGCGGTTTCCGTATTGTTTTCCGGGATGGCAAGCACCGCGCCGGAACCGTCCGTAACGGTGTTATTAGCGGATGAAGCGGCAGGGGCGGTTTTGGTTCCGCAGGAGCAAAGCGTCAGCGCCAGAATGAAGGCCAGTAAGAGAGATACTGCTTTTTTCATAGAAAACACCCTTACTTTTTCGTTTCGAAAATACTGTTATCCACAGTAATATTTATTTTGCCGGAGCCGGGAACGGTGACGACAAGCTTGGATGCAAATTTGACCGAAGCACCCTGATTGGTTTCGGCTACGACGCGCAGTGGGCCGTCCGAATTTTTTGCGAGCCCCGTGTAGCCCTCATGGCTCTCGGAGTCTACTAGAGGATAGCCGTTCGCAGCGTAGGCAAGTATGAGCGGCTTGCGGTCACCGTTTTCATCCTCGACTCCGTTTTCCAGTCCGTCCAAATAAAACACGCTCAAAAGGTCGTTCTTATAACCGTCAGAGGCATACGCGGTTACGGAGACAGGATTGTCGATACCGTCTACCTTGCCCGCGATTAGCTTCACGAATTTCCAGATGTCGATACCCTCGCACTCACCCAAATCGAGTACCGAGTATTTATCGCGCACCCTTATACCCGGGAGCGATTCGAGCTGCTCCAGAGTGAAAGCCTGCGACCACTCGCTGTCGTCATTTTTGACTGTCAAAGTGAACTCGTAGTTTAAGAATTCGGAGTACACATCGCTCATTGCATGCCCCCAGGTGTCAATGTCGTTCGCGGAGACTTCTATTGCCACAACATTTTTAACGCAAAGGGCGGAATTGTTTTCTTTTTCAGATTCCTGCGGTATCACAAGCTCAAGCGGCCCACCGGAATTGCCATAGGAGATGTCGAAGCCTTGTGAGCTATCTAGTGGAACAAGCGGAATGCCGTCCATGATATCCCCGCCGACTTTGCCGGTTCCGAAGGCAACAAGGGCACCGAGCGGAGACTGATTCGGTGTAACGTAGTCTGAATAACTTTGCTTTTTAAGGCGGGAGAGGGAGACTGTTATGTGAGTTCCGTCGTCTGCATATATAGTGACGTCGCCCGCGTTGTTCTTGAGCCCGATTTCGGTGAAAAGCTCATAGACAGGTATGCCGCGGTAACGCTCTTCCGTAAGCTTGCCGGAACTGTCGAGCAGGCTGTAATCTCTTGTGACAGCGCGTGTCTGCATGCCTTCAAGGTCAGAAACTCTGTAGGTCTTTTCACCGTTCAGCCCTGCACCGTAGATATGCACCGATTTGTCGGCATAGGAGGAATAGGGAGCGGAAATATGCGCATATGTATCAGGTTCAAGCTTGATTATTATGCTTGTTACATTCATAACGGATACAGCATCACATTTGTTTTCATCGGAGCTTGGTATAATAACGGCAAGCGGCCCGCCGCGGTTATCGACTGTATACGACGCCGGGTCAGCGTCAATAAAGGGCTTCAGAGCGAATTCCTTTACATAGCCGTTACTTGTTTCGTTTGAAACCAGAGGAGAGCCGTTTTTTGCGAAGGCCAGAAGGGCGAATAGCCCCTCACGCTTTAGCGTTGTGTTATATCCCTCGATGAATAGCTCAGCCATTGTGACGGTCAGCTCATTTGTGCCGTCCGAGAAAGTAACGGTGCCGTTTTTACCCGGCAGACCAAGCACGTTCATGAGGAAGTATTCAAGTCCCACGCCCTCATAAACAGAGCTGACAGGTTTGCTGTTTTCAACAGTCTCATAAGAGTCCTTGACTCTGGCTGCTTTGAAGGTGTTGCCCTGAACACCGTTTCCGTAAATTATGTCTTCAACATCGCCTACGGTCATTGTGTTGTCCGTCAAAGCGTTGCCTTTTTCGTCATAGACCTGTATGGATAGCTTGCTGTCCGTAAGCGCGTTCTGCGCCGTATTGTCCGTGTATTTGTGCGTGCTGTAGCGCACATCGTTTCCCGCTATTACGTCGCTCAGATACTGCACCTGATAAGAGCCGTTGGCGTGGCTGTACTGGGTTTTGCCGAAAACCACGCGCATCGGGCCGCCGTTATTGGCAAGGCCGGAGAGATAACCGGGGTCGGATTTGCCTATTGTGTATGGGTAGTTGTTGACCCCGTAGGCCAGAAGGATGGGATAGCCGGTTTTCACAAGGTCCGCGTTTGTCGGCTTATAACTGCCGTCGCCCATGTCGGCCGCGTTTTTCTTATAAAAACCGAAGGCGTCGGGGTAGGAGAGCGTGTCCACCGAAAAGCTCTGCTGAGAAGCAACACCGTCCGCTGCGAGGAAGCTCACCAGCGTAGTCCTTGCCTTGGCGGTACCCATGTCCTCGGCCTTGTCCATGCCCAAATAGAGAAGCAGCTTATAGAGGTCAAGCCCCTCGTATTCATTGACATACCAGTAGCTTGTGTTGGCGAGACTGTAAAAATCGGAATACCCGATGCCGCCTGCAACGGGCTTGCCGTCTTTTCCGTATTTTGAGAGTTCTTCGAGCTGCTTTACCGTTAAATCCAGCTCATGCCCGAGAGCGTCGCCGCGGAACGAAATTATATAGTCGGTGAGCTTGGAGGCATTGTAATCCTTGTTTTTTGCTTCGGTATGCTTGAATCCCGGTTCCTCCGCTTCGCGGACGTATATATATGCGACATTCGAGAATTTTTTGTAGTCCTTGTTGTCGCCGTAGCTATCAAGGTCATAAACAAGCCGCAGACAGCCGTCGTCGTTTTTGAGCTTACCTACAAAGCCGAGAGAATGCTCCTTCTTATTGACTGCGTCAAATACAAAGGGAGCAGCCAGCTTTCCGTCCTTTGAGCCCTTTCCGTAAGCGATTAGTATGGGACGCCCCGCGGAAGACGCATCGAAAACATCGGAGAGCACGAAGCTGGCTATGGTTTCGCGGTTGCAGTCTTTGAGGTCAACGTAATAGGCCTTGTCCGTCAGGATAATGCCGTTGTCGCCGTCGACCATATCTTTGAGCATATAGGCGAGGTCAATGCCCTCGTATATGTTTTTTCCTGTTTTATCTGTGTAGACTCCGCGCAAAAGACCCTCAGTTCTGTTTTCAAGCTCACGGACAGACAGCGGTATACTGCTGACCATGCCCGGACCCTCAACTGTCAGGGTGGCGCTTGTGATGGCGTCTACGTCATAAGGCAGACCGGCTTTGTCGGAAATTCCGCCGTTATTTATGTGCTTGTAAACGCTGGAGGAATAATCAACATTTTAAAAATCAATTATCGCCTGATTTAATCAGCGTTTCCAGCATTTGAAATCGTCAATTTTACTAACTCAACATTTGAAAAATCAATATTTGTCCCTCCTGAGCAGGCAGTCAGCAGCATAAACATAAGTACGGGAAACAGCGCGGCAAGGAGTTTTCTTTTCATTATCCGGCCTCCAACACAAAAAATAGAAATAAAAAGACGGTCAGGCTTAAGCATGACCGTCAAAGCGCAGGTATAACTGCGCATTTTGGTTCATCCTTTCCGCAATGGGAGGCAAGGCTGTTTCCGGCCTTACCCTACAGTCTGAGTTTTCATGGGTTCCTTTAGAAAAAACAGATCGAATGAATTGTATTTAATTGGATTGCTGCCCTATCCTCCGCAGCACATTGGGAAAAACCCAACCTCGGAGTTGCTCTGAAGCTTGACTTTGCGGATAGCGAGGACTTTTTCGTTATCCGCAACAATAAGCGATGATTTTGCAGCTTTTTTAGCCGCTTTGCCGTACTTTTTTCCGATTACGTCAAGAAGCCCCGATAGAGTTGCGGCCTCCAAGTCGTCTTCGCCTTTGCCTGTCAATTCACGCATGTCGCCGTAATATTTTATATGTGCCATTATAGATCCTCCGTCATATAGAAACCGTTATGCCGAGTTTTTTGAGCTTTTTCGCCGTCGGAACGCCGCTTTTGTCCCAGCCTCGTACTTTGTAATAGCGCGGGAGCATCTTGTCGAGCGGAACGACAGTATTCGGTTTTGTGGGATCCTGAGGCGTTTTCGTAAGTCTGTCACAGAGCGTGTCGTCTTTACCGGTCAGGCCCTCGCGCAGATTGAAAAGCCTGTCGGTGTTGAAAGCCCTCTCTCCGGCGAGTAAAAAGCTTCCGGCAGTGACGGGCAGGCCTGTCGCGAGCTTCAGGGACTGAGCGTAGGGGACGAGATACATCCAGTTGAACGGCAGTATCCACGGCATCATCGACCACAGCGAGCCGAGCACGGGCCGCGCGGTAATGAGAAATTTGCTCACAAATCTTGTAATCGGGTGCGCGGGACCGAGATTTGACAGGAACCCGGGAATTACCGCCATCATCGTAAACAGGCAGAAACCTGACGCGGAGGTGGCTTCAATCATGTTCTGGAAGAATATCGTCAGCTCGGCCTTGCCCTTGGGGGTCTGAGTGTCGACTGCGACGACTCCGACGGTTTCAATAAGAGCCGCATATCCGCCGTTAAGGTGGCAGCCGCCTATTGATGATGTCGCATAGCCGAGACCCATACCGACAGACCTTCGGGGTTCGTAGGAGGCAAGCTCCAGTCCCTTCGCATGAATGGCGAAGTCTTTTCCGCCGTATTTTTCGCTGAGCAGCTTAGAGCCGAGTCCCAGCTCCTTTGCGGCACCGATGCCATAGGCTATATCATGTATCGCTTCAAGCACGCCTTCCTTGGAACCGAAATGCAAACCGAAATCGGCCATGCCCTTTTCCTGAAGCTCCATTGCAAAGGCAATTGTGCCGCCGAGCGAGATTGCGTCCATACCGTAGATGTCTGCGACGTAGTTGATTTCGTCTATCCATTCCAAATCATAGTTTTCAATGTTCGCGCCGAACAGACCGACGGTTTCATATTCCGGCCCCTTGACCTCCTTGCCGTCCACCATTACGCGGCGGGCGCACCTTATCGGGCAGCTTACGCAGCCGGAGCTGCGGGTCAGCACGGTGTCCGCCAGCGCTTCGCCGGTAATCTTATCCGCGTGCTCGTATTGGCCTTTGCTGAAGTTTTTGGTCGGCAGCGCGTGTGAGGCGTTGGCGTTGTTGAGAAGACCGGCGGAGCCGTATCTAGGCAAAGAATTTCCTGTCATCGGATGTGTTCGCAGGAAGTTAATAAATTTTTTATTGTATACGTCGAATTCTTCTTTGTTTTCGATATGCGCCCGCTTTGTGCCGAAGGCCACAAGCGCCTTGATGTTCTTCGCACCGAGCACGGCCCCGGCTCCGCAGCGTCCAGCGACGCGCTCGCCCGAAACGGCGGCAGCATAGTGGACTCCGTTCTCGCCGGCTGGGCCGATAACGAGCTTGCCCCAGTGGGGGCTGAACTCCTCCTGAACCTTTTCTGCGTCCATGCCCCAAAGATGCTCGGCGCTTTTCAGAGTTATTTCACCGTCGAGTATCTCAATGTATGAGGGGCTTGCGGCTCCGCCCTTGAGTATGATGCCGTCAAAGCCCGCCGCCTTGAGCATGACACCGAACTGCCCTCCGCAGTTTGAGGACGCTATTCCGCCCGTCATCACGTTCTTAAACGAGACGTTAAAGCGGCTTGAAGAGGGAGCTCCTGTTCCGTTCATAGGGCCTGTGTTTACTATCATTACGTTATCGCTGGAAAGAGGGTCGACTCCGGCGGGCATTAAGTCGAAGAGTAGACGAGAGCCAAGCGCCTTTCCGCCTATGTATTTTGTGAAAAGCTCCTCCGAAATCGGATAATCACGAACCTCGCCGGTCGAAAGGTCAATAAGCGCGTACTTTGGCAATGTCAGTTTTTGGTGCTTCATGTTCCTTCACCGACTTTCATTGTGATGGCGTGGAGCGGGCAATAGGTTTCGCACAGACCGCAGCCGACGCACTGTTTTTCGTTTGCCGTGTAGGCGAACACATGGATGTCGCCCTTGAACTTGGGCAGAGAAATCGCGAGGGCGTCTCTTCCGCAGGCGTTTACGCAGATTGCGCAGGCGCTGCAGAGGTTGGTGTCTATAGTTGGCTTTTTCCATTCCGTTTTCGGCAGTTTCGTTGCAACTTCACCCCTTGAGTTCAAAACCGCGGCTTTGTTGCACACATTTCCGCAGACGCCGCACTCGACACAGCGCTTGGGGTTAATTATATGCCTTTGCTTAACCGTTCCTTCAATTGCCTGTACCGGACAGTTCTTTGCGCAGAGCGTGCAGCCGATACAGTCCTCAGAAATAAAATATGCCATTTAATAATCTCCCTATAATAGAACTATGGGCAAATGTGAAACCTTGTATTTCTATAATATGACTGTGTTATATTCCTGTGTGAGCATATCCACGATAAGAAGCCTGCTTTGAAGAGAAGCTTCTCTTCCGATGAGAAGCTTCACGGCTTCCGCCGCCTGTATGCTTGCGGCAAGAGCCGGCGTAAAGGAAAGACTCGATGTTCTTTTGACAGGGGGCTCCGCGGGATAAACGCGGTCAAAGACTCCTGAATTTGGTGCGATAACCGTAACCTGAGCACACCAGCCGGAGATAGCTCCGTGTACCAAAGGGAGTGAGAGCCTACCGCAGCTGTTGGCGAGAATGCGGCGGCTTGATATGTTATCCAGGGCATCGATCACTATGTCATGACCGTCCAGAATGCTGTCGGCGTTTTCTTCCGTGAGATACAGGGGAACTGAGCGTACTGGCACTTCCGAATTTATTCCATGTACACGCTCAAAAGCGGCTTCAGCCTTTCCTTTTCCGATGAGCGCCTCGGTTGACAAAAGCTGGCGGTTGAGATTTGAAAGGGCAAAGCTGTCGCCGTCG
The DNA here is from genome assembly GCA_041891555.1 of Oscillospiraceae bacterium. Lineage (GTDB taxonomy): Bacteria > Bacillota > Clostridia > Oscillospirales > Oscillospiraceae > UBA2658. The sequence goes on along the minus strand of JASDTK010000218.1, from coordinate 6,012 downwards.
ACAACTGTAAGAGCGCCAATTCCGATTCTTGCGAGAAGTTCAATGACATAACCGCCGAGTCCTCCGCAGCCGACAATGCACACACGTTTTAAGCGGAGAGAGTCCATCTCGCTCTGCGTCAGCGCACCCAGATTTCTCGAATATCGTCCTTCAATCATGAACTGCTCCTTAAAGAAGGTTCGCTCCGCCGGATTTTAATTATCCGCAGGACGAAGCTGATTCGCCCTGCGGATATGCAGGGCATTTAAAAATTTATACCCTCTATAAAAATTTCTGTTAGCTTACGACCGCTTCTTCCGTTACCGGCTTGCGTATACGGTTTATAGTTTTAGTGAACTGCTCCTCATCCCAGATAACCGGAACGGGGTAGATGGGGTTAGCCTCTTTCATAGCCCATTCAACCATTTGGGGAATGTCCTTATCTTTAATTACGTCAATCTGAGCCGGAATGTTCATGTCCTTATTCATCTGATGAATCGCGGCAATAAACGCGCGGGCCTTTTCGCCGTCGTCGCTTCCCTTGATGCCGACGATATCAGCCAGACGAGCAAGCTGCTTATACACGGCGGGACCAAAGTCCTCCATAACGTAAGGCAGAATTATGGCGTTTGCCAGACCGTGAGGAGTTCCGTACAGTCCGCCAAGAGTATGCGCGATCGCGTGAACATTGCCGACGCAGGCGCGGCTGAATGCTCTTCCACCATAGAAGGAGGCAAGCAGCATATTGCTGCGGGCTTCAAGATTTTTTCCGTCAGCATATGCTTTTTCAAGGTTTTCAAATATGAGCTTCGTGGATTTTTCCGCGAGAACGCGTGTATATTTCGGTGCAAATTTATTTGTGTAGGCTTCAACGGAATGGGTCAGAGCGTCCATACCGGTGGTGGAGGTGACATGAGGAGGAAGACCGACTGTCAGCTCCGGATCAAGCACTGCATATTTGGGGAGCAGGACAGGGTCCTGAATGGCGTATTTGTGGTGGGTGCTGTAATCAGTTACAACTGCCGCAAGTGTCGCTTCAGAGCCTGTTCCCGCAGTGGTCGGGACAGCAAAAAGGGTTGGAACCTTCTTAAGCACCTTGAGTGTACCGCCGAGCTGCGCTATAGTGCGGTTGGGCCTTGCCACGCGCGCCGCAGCCGCTTTCGCGCAATCCATGGAGGAACCGCCGCCGAAAGCAATAAAGCCCTGACACTTGTTATCATTATACATTTTCAGCGCTTTTTCGATGCACTCGATGGAGGGGTTGACCTCAGCACCGTCATACAGCACATAGCTGAGCTTTGCATCGTCGCAGGCCGCAAAAAGACTGTTTAACAGACCAATCTTTGAAAGAACGCTGTCGGTGACGATTAGCACCTTATCGATGCCTTTTGTTTTAATGAACGCGGGAAGTTTCTTGATGCTGCCGGCTCCCTGCAGAAGTTCGGGGCTGTGCTGAGGTAAAAATACCTCGCAAATGTTGAAAACGAACTGGAAAGTCCTGTACCATGCTTTTTTAAGAGTCCACATGTCTTCTTCTCTCCTTCATAGATTTATTGGAAAACGCCCTTAAAATGGAAATCTCGATATAATAGGACAATGTAAATTCCGTCGAACACCGCCTGTTATATTAATAAATAATACCATAAAACGGCCGGCTAAGGAATAGGAAATAGCAGTTTCGTCCAATTACCCAGTAAAAATGAGATTTAACAGTGCATAATACCATATACGTGTATTGTTAATCATTACACGTTTGTTGTATAATGCCGTTATAGTTGGAAATAGTTTGCTTGCAATATTTGTCGAATTGTTTTAGAATTATCATAAATCAGAAATACGGAGAGTGTAAATGGAAAAAAACAGTGCAAAGGCCACCCTGTTTGAAAAAGCAATGGAGCTTTTTCGAAGCGAAGGTTATGATAACGTGACTATCCAGCAGATTTGTAAAGAGTCTAAGGTGACCCGGAACGCCTTCTACTATTATTTTAATTCCAAAGAAGAGCTCCTGAGCTCGTATTTTGAAAATATCCCAAGGTTTACTGAAACCCTTCTGGCGGATGTTCTCGCTTTTCCCGACGATTGGGAAAAGCTGCGACACATCATTACAGCCCATATAAAGCTTGCTGAAAGCGAGGGGCTGAGCGTCTGCAGAGCTTTTATTAGGGTCAGCATGGACGGAAATGGGGATCTGCTTGCTAAGTACTATGTAAGCGAGAACGTAACAATGCCGCTTGTCAGAAGCTGCCAGAATACTGGTGCCATAAGGAATATGACGGAACCAGATAAGCTTGTATACCTTGCGACACGGCTTATGCTGGGCATTCTCGTGACCTGGTGCTGCAGAAACGGTGAATTTGATCTTATCTCCGTATCTATGGAGGCGTTCGAAAGCCTTATGCAGCCGGCGATTTAGTTACTATTCTACATTTTCGGCTTACGTTCCTTTACCGCTTAAGCTTATTAAAGGCACCGGAGAGTCTCGAAGAGTATTTCATTGGAAAACAGGGAGAAGTAATAGGCTTATGAGACTAATTGAAATACATCAAAAGGGAACTGACGGAGCTTACCGGAACGCTGATTTCGCGGAGCTGACAGCCGGAGAGTCACCGCGCCAGATTTGCCTTGCGGACGGGAAAGCCCTGCTTGAAGCCCGAGGTTATACCGGCCTTTGTACCCGGAAATTTAATGCGGACCTTATTACCGAGGGACTGGATTATTACACTCTTACAGCCGGCTGCCTCCTGAAAATCGACGCGGCTGTGCTTGAAATATCCTCTGCCGGCAAGCGCTGCTTTGACGAATGTCCCCTGCATCAGGCGGGGAAAACCTGCCCGTTGCCCGGAAACTGCGCCTTTGCCCGTGTTGTCTCAGGAGGCCTTGTCCATACCGGAACGAATTTGGAAACAGAATAAAATATATTGAATCTTTCCTGGAATAAGGAGGAAAAAATGGATAAGCTTACTCACGTCGATGAACAGGGCAGAGCCAAAATGGTGGATGTAGGAGACAAGCCCGACACAAAGCGCAGGGCACTCGCGCAGGCCGTTGTCACAATGAAGCCCGAGACGCTCGATTTGATATGCTCAGGAAAAATGCCCAAGGGGGACGTTTTCGCCTGTGCTCGAATTGCCGGAATTATGGCGGCAAAACGTACGCATGAACTCATTCCAATGTGTCATCCTCTTCCGCTGGACTCCGTTACCATCGAGTTGACGGCGCTTGAACCGGACAGGGTCCGCATCGAAGCGACAGTGTCCTGCATCTGGCATACCGGCGTTGAGATGGAGGCGCTGACAGCCTGTTCCGTCGCGGCTCTGACTATCTATGATATGTGCAAGGCCGTTGACAGAGGTATGGAAATTGGCTCCGTGATGCTGCTAGAAAAAAGCGGAGGCAAGAGCGGAACTTATATTAGGGCTTAAGCAAATATAAATTTTTTAAAACGGCGGGGATTGTTTCCCCGCCGTTTTTTGTGCTCCGGACTGATGGCTTTCGACAAAATGTTGCCATAAAAGGGCTTCTTCGCATAAATCGTCGGTATCAGCTAAAAATATGAGCAAAATGATTCCATAGGAGCGGCCATGTTCAACTATATACAAAAAGTAATTAGATACCGCAGAATGATGAGCGCCGGCACAAAAGACAGCCCTGAAGCTCAGGAAGAAAGTGCGGACGAGTTTTCCGAAGAGTTGGAGCAAAACCTTCAGCTTGTAAGGAATATAATCGTCGAAAGCAACGATCTGGTCGTCCGAAGATTCGTTATCGCAAAAAGAGTTAAAGCAGCAATCATTTATATTGACGGCATGGTCGATAAGGCACTTGTAAACGAAACGCTGCTTAAGCCTCTGATGTATCATTCCGAGATGGACGTGCCGCCGGAAACAGTGGATATCGAATACGTTGAATCGCAACTCTTATTCGTCGGCAGTATTGACACGAAGCGGAAGGTAAACGAGGCCGTTGACAAAATTCTCTCGGGCGATACGGTTTTCCTGATGGACGGCGCTGCAAAAGCGTTGGTAATAGCCTTGCGCGGATGGAAAACCCGTGGAATCGAAGAACCCGAAACGGAGGCAACCGTGCGAGGCCCGCGCGAAGGCTTCACGGAAACATTGCGCATTAATACTTCAATGCTGAGACGAAAAATCAAAAATCCCAATTTGATGTTCGAAACGCTCTCAATCGGGGACCGAACGAAAACAGACGTATGCATAGCCTATATCAAAGGTCTTGCAAAGCCCGAGCTTATTGAAGAGGTCAAGCGCCGCATGGCGAAAATAAAAATCGAGGCCGTGCTTGAGTCAGGCTATATCGAGCAGTATATCGAGGACGCCCCTTATTCTATATTTTCCACTGTCGGAAACAGCGAGAAACCGGACAAGGTTGCAGCCAAGCTTTTGGACGGCAGGGCTGCGATAATCGTTGACGGCACACCCTTTGTGCTGACGGTTCCCTGCGTGTTCATTGAGAGCTTTCAGAGCTCGGAGGATTATTTCTCCCGTACGATATTTGCCAGTGCCATAAGAATGCTGCGTTTTGTGGCGTTTTTCATCAGCATACTCGCGCCTGCGATATATGTCGCGCTTTCGACCTACCATCAGGAACTGATCCCGACCCAGTTGATTCTGTCTATGGCGGCGGCGCATGAGGGCGTGCCGTTTCCGTCCCTGGTCGAAGCGGCCGTTATGCTGCTGTTCTTTGAGATATTGAGGGAGGCGGGAGTGCGTCTGCCCCGCCCCATAGGCCAGGCCGTCAGCATTGTGGGCGCGCTTGTCATAGGAGAAGCAGCGGTTTCAGCCGGTCTTATCGGAGCACCGATGGTTATTGTTGTGGCCGTTACCGCTGTATCGAGCTTTACAATTCCCGTGCAGATAGATTCTGGAACAATCATAAGACTGGTTTTACTCATACTTGCGGGCATCATGGGCGGATTCGGAATAGCTATTGGAATGTTCGCTCTGCTCATCCACATGGTCAATTTAAAGTCATTCGGAATACCTCATCTGATGCCGCTGGCTCCCTTCGACAAGAGCGGGCTGAAGGACACTCTCGTCAGGGCGCCGCTCTGGACTATGCTTAAAAGACCTAAGGGCTTCGCCATTGACGAGATAAAGCAGAAAAAACCGCCCGGACCTCCGCCGTTCAACGAAACCTGAAAACTACTCTCCCTTTTGAAGAGGATTGCGAATGAGGATTGATTACCGCTTATATAAAATCGTAATATGCGTTCTGGTATTCGCGCTTCTTAGCGGGTGCTGGAACAGCCGCGAGCTGAATGATCTTGGCATTGTTGTGGGTGTCGGCATAGATAAGGGCGAGGCGGAGAACTCTGTTAAGATTACTGCTCAGGTCGTTAAACCGGGTCAAATATCGTCCGGAGGAAAAAATGGGGGCGGAGGCGGCGAAGAAGCATACGCCAATTTCAGCGAGACCAGCAGGACTGTTTTTGCCGCGATAAGAGGCATTACGAATCAATCGAGCCGAAAACTCTTTTTCCCGCATAACCAGGTGCTGATAATAGGCAAAAGCGCCGCGGAGGACGGAGTAACAAAATACCTTGATTTTTTCATGCGCGATCCGGAAACAAGGTTAAACGTATACCTTCTGGTAGCAAAGGAATCCGCCGCCGATGTACTTGACACAAAATCGAAGCTCGAAAGAGTGCCGGCAAACTCAATCTCCCTGATGCTTGATACGGAGGTACGCTCCGCATCGCAGGAAATGGGTGTCAGGCTTAAAGATTTCAAAAGAGGGCTTCAGCTAAAAGCAGTCTCGCCGGTTGCTCCTATGATTGAAATAACAGAAGAAAACGGAAAGAAAGCTGCCGTGCTGAACGGAATGGCCGTGTTCAAAGACGACAAGATGGTCGGAACTCTGGATAAATCCGAGGGCAGAGGACTCATGTGGGTGCTCGATAAGGTGAAAAGCGGCATAATAGAGGTCGAATGCTCCGAAGGCCATCTGGTAGGGCTTGAGACTGTCCGTGCCCAGGGAAAATTTTCTCCCGAGCTTTCAGAGGGAAAAATAAAAATT
>JASDTK010000217.1:0-2419 GCA_041891555.1 Oscillospiraceae bacterium | reverse complement strand
TCCTTTAATACAAAAAGCGTTTTTCTTACGGGTTTTATATCTTTCTCCGGAGCTGGTTCAGGAGCCTTAAGAAGGCTTTCTGTGTATTCCTCAGCGGCAGAAACATTCATGTGCTGCTGCACCATGTACATGACGGCATGCCTTTGCGCATCCTCGCCTGATAAGCGCAGAAGCGCCCTGCCGTGCCGTTCGGTAAGTTCCTCGTTGCGCAGGGTGTCCAGCACGTCAGGCGGCAAGCGCAAAAGACGGAGCTTGTTCGCAATTGACGGCTGAGACTTGCCAAGCCTGCGAGCAGCTTCCTCCTGACTCATGCCGAAGATTCGGATGAGCTGCGAGATGCCTTCCGCCTCCTCAACGAAATCTAGATCGCGGCGTTGAATGTTCTCAACTAGAGCGAGCAGGCTTGCCTCCTCCATGTTCGCGTCAATCACTATGCAAGGAACTTCCCTAAGTCCCGCGAGACGGGAAGCGCGCAGTCTGCGTTCGCCTGCAATAAGCTCATATTTCCCGTTTCGCCTGCGGACAGTGAGCGGATTCAGAATTCCGTACTGTGCGATACTTTCCGAAAGCTCCTCCAGCGACTCCTGAGGAAAGCGCTTCCGCGGCTGGACCGACGAGGGGTATATTTCATCGACGGACAGATAGCTTATCCCGTTTCGGAGGATACGCGGACTTTTTTTTATTGCCTGCATTTAACCGTCTCCTTTGCTCAACAACGTGGGCTGCTCTGGTTTATACTCTTGCACAAAAATGGCGAATTTGGATATATGGTACTAGCTGAAAATATAATATACCATATATTGTGCAAAAAATGACGGATATCGTACTCGTGCGTAAAAAACGCGCTGCTTCCGAATGTCGGAAACAGCGCGTTTTTTGCTGAACGCAAAGCTAGTCCTCATCGCCCTCGCCGCGGTGGTCACGAAATAGGAGGGATATACACCATATAGCGGAAAGCCCCACCAAAGTATAAATCACACGGCTCAGCGTTGCCGTCTGTCCGCCGAAAAGGTAGGCGACCAAATCAAAACGGAACAGACCGACGAGTCCCCAGTTCAAACCGCCGATAATGGCGAGTATCAGGGCGATTCTATCTATTATCATATCATTTGCACTCCTTAAATTAGCTTCGCTGATATGATAACCGTTAAATAAACAAATATTCATTATAAATTGTCAACAAAATCCGGCGGTTTTTTACAGTGCTGCTTCCGCATGCCTTGTAACATGACAGCCTACGTTCACAACGCAGGGCAGCCCAGCAATATGAGTGGGATATGTTTCGATATTCACAGCCAGCGCGGTCGTCGTTCCGCCAAAGCCCTGAGGTCCAAGGCCGAGAGCGTTTATACGTTTAAGGGTTTTTTCCTCAAGCTCCGCGTAGAACGGATTGGAATTCCGTGCCACCACCGAGCGCGTGAGAGCCTTTGTCGCAATCAGCGCCGCCAGTTCGAAAGTGCCGCCCAGTCCGACGCCAAGTATAACGGGAGGACAGGGATTCGAGCCCGCGTCGTCAACGGTTTTGACAATGAAGTCGATTATTTCATCGGTGCAGCAGGAGGGAAGGAACATTTTTGCTTTGCTCATGTTTTCGCTTCCGAAGCCCTTGGGCGCGAGAATGATTTTGAGACTGTCTCCGGGGACGACGCGGGTATGTATTACGGCTGGAGTATTGTCGCCGGTATTCTCGCGTTGCAGAGGATCACCGACAACGGACTTGCGCAGAAAGCCAGTTTCATAGCCCTGACGTACTCCCTCGTTTATTGCGTCCTCATAATAGCCGCCAGTTATATGAACATCCTGACCGAGCTCTGCAAAAACTACGGCCATGCCCGTATCCTGACAAATCGTGAGCTTTTCCCTCTCAGCAAGTACGTACTTTTCGCGCAGATCGCGCAGCACATCTATTCCGGCGGGGGACTTTTCTGCTTTTTCGGCGCGGCTTAAAAGTGCCCTGATATCCTCCGGTAGGACGGTGTTGGCCGAAACACAGAGCAGAGCCACCGTTTCGGTTATTTTTTTACAGTTGATTTCACGCATAGGCGCCTAAACCCCTTTCACAGGATTGTCAATCACGATTTGCTGTATGAACAATCTTCATTCTATTAAAATAAATAAATTCAATTCGACAAAAGTAGTGTCCGTTTGCTATTTACAAGTCGGTAAAAATGGGCTATTCTCTCATTACAGCTTATCCAATGGCGCGTGTAACAGCGTGCCGGGCTCATATCTTTATCCCACAACCCTGTTTTGGCGGGCCGCGTTTGCGTCCCGCCGCTTTTTTATTATATGTACATATAAATTAATATACCAAGAACAATTTGAACGATTAGAATTGCCGGAAAGCCAACGGAAAATTTCCTGTGCCGTGTTTTATGACGGAAAGCGTACATACCGATGATACCGCCCAGGCTTCCGC
>JASDTK010000216.1:0-2421 GCA_041891555.1 Oscillospiraceae bacterium | reverse complement strand
GTATAACATGCTCGACAAGACGAATCTTCTGATGGCGGGGTGAATCGATGAAAAAGGTAGTGCGTGAACATAAAGGCGGAATTATTGCCGCGATAATTGCGATAGCTGTTCTGACGACGGCTTTCTTTTGGGGAGGCGATTATTCAAAAAAGAGCGGCCCCGAAAAATCAGAAGCGGAAGTAGCGGCAGCCATGTCCTCGACATCCGGGGCGGATATGCCGAGTTCCGGCAGTACGGATGTCTCTTCGGATAACACGGCCGCTTCCGCAGAAGCAGAAACGAAGGCTTCTCAGGATGCGGTTTCCGGAAATACAGCGAAACCCTCACCAAATCAGGGCGCCTCCGAGGGCAAAGCAGGAGAAACGCCGGCTAACGAGAATAATAATGCAGCTGCGCCGCCCTCAGAGCATCCGGCTCCGGTCAACCCGCAAGACTCCGCCATAAGTGATACACAGGAGACTTGCACACTGTCGGTGAGTTGCGCTGTGCTTCTGGACAACATGACCCTGCTGAGCAAGGAAAAGTGGGCGCTTGTGCCGGCGAGCGGTACGATATTCGCGGGCAAGACGGTCACTTTTTACGAGGGAGAAAGCGTATTCAATCTGCTTTCGCGCGAAATGAAAAATGCCGGTATCCAGATGGAATTTGTGAATACTCCGATGTACAGTTCCGCGTATATCGAGGGCATCGGTAATCTCTACGAGTTTGATGCGGGAGAACTGTCCGGCTGGGTTTACGAGGTGAACGGATGGTTTCCAAATTACGGCTGTTCCCTCTACAAGCTGCATGACGGTGACATTGTGCGCTGGCTTTACACCTGCGATCTGGGCAAGGACGTGGGTGGAAATAATTCGACGGGATCGTGAACTAATATGGAGCACAGAGACGCGTTTTCATGTTATCACCCAATAGTAAACTTCATATATTTCGGGCTGGTGCTTGTCTTCTCAATGACGTTCACGCACCCTGCCTGCCTTGCCGTTTCGCTTTCCTGCGCCGTTGCATATTCGCTGTATTTAAACGGCAGAAGAGCCGTGCGCTTTAATCTTAAATATATGATTCCGGTTTTTGTCCTGTTTGCGCTCATGAACCCCGCGTTTAGCCACGAAGGCGTGACAATATTGACCTATCTTCCGGGCGGAAATCCTCTGACACTGGAGTCCGTCGTCTATGGCCTTTCCGCGGCGGCGATGCTCATTACGGTCATTATATGGTTTTCTTGCTATAACGCCGTCATGACCTCAGATAAATTCATATATTTGTTTGGAAGAATCATACCGTCTATGTCACTTATCCTGTCCATGACGATGAGGTTTGTCCCTAAGTTCAAGGCGCAAATAAAGACCGTCTCCAACGCGCAGAAATGCGCCGGAAGAGACGCGTCGGGCGGCTCCCTCCGCGAGAGAATTAAAAACGGTATTACAATTCTGTCTATATTGGTTACATGGGCACTGGAAAACGCCGTTGATACAGCCGACAGTATGAAAAGCCGAGGCTACGGGCTCCGCCGCCGCACGGCTTTTTCGATTTATCGCTTCGACAGACGTGACAGGACCGCGCTTATTTATCTGCTGATTTGCGGAGCATATATTATTGCCGGAGCCTGTATCGGAGGCCTGCGCTGGAGCTATTATCCCAGTATGAAGGGTACGGCTTTCGGGCTGTTTTCCTTGAGCCTCTGCCTGAGCTATATTGCGCTGTGCGCAATGCCTCTTATTTTGAATGTGAGGGAGGACAGAAAATGGAATGCTTTAAAATCCACGGTCTGACCTTCACTTATCCGGAGCAGGAGTGCAGGGCTCTGGACGGCTTGAGCTTTCAGGTGGGCCAGGGAGAATTTCTTGCGCTGACCGGCCCGTCAGGCTGCGGAAAATCCACCCTGCTTCGACAGCTTAAGCCAGATCTGGCTCCGCACGGCGAGCTGAGCGGAGAAATTCTTTTTGAAGGGAGACCGCTCAAAGAGACTGACCGACGCTTGCAGAGCGCACACATCGGTTTCGTACAGCAGAATCCGGACAACCAGATCGTGACCGACAAGGTATGGCACGAACTGGCTTTCGGGCTTGAAAGTCTCGGCTTCGACACGCCGACAATACGCGGGCGAGTGGCGGAGATGGCGAGCTTTTTCGGTATCCAGACCTGGTTTTACAAGAATATCAGCGAGCTTTCCGGAGGACAGAAACAGCTTCTGAACCTTGCCTCAATCATGACAATGCAGCCTTCCGTCCTGATTCTGGACGAGCCGACAAGCCAGCTTGATCCGATAGCCGCTGCGGAATTTCTGGCAACGCTGGGAAAGATAAACCGCGAACTGGGAACCACCGTTATTATAACGGAGCACCGCCTTGAGGAAGTATTTCCGATGTGCGACCGCGTAATTGTTATGGAAGCCGGAAGGCTTCTCTGCGAGGGGACTACGCG
>JASDTK010000215.1:3993-15590 GCA_041891555.1 Oscillospiraceae bacterium | reverse complement strand
GGCAGGTATCTTCAAATCCAGAGTCTCCGTTTTTCTGACAGGATTAAATCGGAAATCAATATCGATGAAGAGATTATGGATATGCTCGTGCCGGTAATGACGCTTCAGCCGCTTGTGGAAAATGCGTATCTGCATGGACTGAGCAATGTAATATCCGACGGCAAAATCACTGTTGAAGGCCATTATATAGGCGGTAAGATGGTGCTTGCGGTTATCGACAACGGCTCCGGCATGGAGCAGGAAAGAATCGATGAGATTATGGAAGAAATTAAATCCAATGTCAACATTGATAAAATGAACGGCATTGGGATTAGTAACGTTTATAAACAGATGGATTTCTATTTTGGCTCGGCCTTCCGATTTGAGATTATTTCTCATGTTAATGATGGGACAAAAATTGTCCTCACGGTCGATCAGAGCAGAAACTGTGAGGAGGCATAACTTACTCAGATGCTCAGAATACTTGTTGTGGAAGATGAAAAGCTTGAGAGAGATGCGATAAGCCAGATCATCAATGATATGCTCCCAGAGGCGGAATGCGTTGGACAGGCCGCAAACGGCGAGGAAGCGCTTGCTCTGACGGATATGCAGAACCCGGACGCTCTGTTTGTTGATATTCAGATGCCCGGAATTAGCGGCATTGAGCTTATCAGGAAAATCAGTAAAAAAAATAAAAAAATCAGATTTGTAATTCTGTCTGCTTACGATGTTTTTGACTATGCTCGCGAAGCGATAGACCTGGGCGTCGTGGAGTATTTACTGAAGCCGGCGAGAAGTGAGATTGTCAAACGCGTTATCAGAAAGCTTGCCGAAATTATCAATACCGAAAGAGAGAGAGAACAGCAAGCTGCCCTGATAGCAGAGCAGCTTAAAGAGAGCCTGCCATACATCAAGTCATCGCTGATTTATGACATTCTGGTCAGCAATAACTGTACCTCTTTGGCGGAGCGGGCGTTCTTTCTCGGATTCAGTCTTGTTCCGTCGGTAGTCCTATCCGTAGATATCGATAATTTTGCAGAATACACACGTTCAATGGACGAGGGCAGTAAACAGCTCCTGAAAAAGGAAGTGTTCGATGTCGTACAGAATACGGTGTCAGAGGTTAGACAGTTCCTTGCTGCTCCACTGTTTGAGGATAAAATTGTTATTCTGCTTTCGGTGGAAGAAAATGAAAACAGAGACGACCTGAAACGTGGGCTTGTCATTCTTGCTGACCGTATCAGAGAAGCTGTAATTGAAAAAACGGATCAGACCTGTACGGTGGGAATAGGGGATGTCTGCAGCGACATACGCGATATATCCTTGTCCTTTGACTGTACTCACGACAGCATAATAACAAGCAAGGTGTTCCTGGGAGGAAACAGAACGGTACATGTAAACGATATGACTGATTTCAATAAATCATTTATATGGTACCCCTACAAGGAAGAGAAAAAGCTGAAAGAGAAAATTACTCTCGGGGAGCTGGAAGACATCAATCTGGCAGCCAATGATTTCGCGGATGCGCTTGCCTCCAGAACGGATGTCCCGTTGAGCGCTCTCCGGAGCAAACTTCTCGAATTAATAATCGTAATTTCAAGAGCTGCCGGCGAAGGAGGAGCGGATCCTGAAAAACTCGCATTTATTGAGGCCTCAATGTATAGGCAGATACTGGACAGTAAAAGCAGAAACGAATGCATAAAGTCCATTAATATCTGTGCGAGGCGCTTCAGCGAACTTTTTGCCACCAGCTATGCCTCCGAAAGCGTTTTCCTTGTAAAAAAAGCGGTTTCGTTTCTCTCGGAGAACTATGATAAAGATATTTCGCTCCAGGAAATAGCAAACATGATTTCACTCAGCCCGCATTATTTCAGCCGCCTTTTCAAGAGCATCACAGGTATGAACTTCATCGACTACCTTACGGAGCTGCGGATATCTCAGGCAAAGCAGCTCCTGCGGCAGACCAATAAGACAATCAGCGAAGTGGCTTCCGAGGTCGGTTACAGGGACGCCAGCTATTTCAGCCGCGTGTTTTTAAAAACTGTCGGATCGTCTCCGAGAGAGTACCGCGGCAATTGACCTTTAGTCAGACAACGCAAAGAAACGCAAATTGCGAGTTTCATCAAATCAACCAAATGAGTATATAAGGCATAGTGCGATGTTCCGAAAGGAAATTAGCACTGTGCCTTTTTGTCCTAAATAATCAACAAAATATCCAAAGACAAAAACAAGAACATATTATAAGATATTCAATGTAAACAAATCTGTAAGCAGCGTGTTTTGAAACAGGAGGTTCAACATGGTAAAAGAAGCACTTGGAATGGTAGAGACAAAAGGACTGGTTGGCGCAATTGAAGCAGCCGATGCAATGGTCAAGGCGGCAAACGTTGTACTTATCGGATACGAAAAAATCGGATCCGGACTAGTCACTGTAATGGTACGCGGAGATGTCGGCGCCGTCAAGGCGGCAACAGACGCAGGCAGCGCAGCAGCCTCAGCTGTCGGAGAAGTCGTCTCTGTACATGTAATCGCGAGGCCCGCAGCAGACACAGAGAAAATTCTTCCTCATCTTGAATAATCTGTCTAATTAATAAGAAGAGGAGGTATTCTTCATGGATGAAAAAACGCTCGAAAAAATCATGGCGGAAGTGACTAAGAAGCTTTCCGCTATGGATTCACCTGCTCCTACCGACAGGAAGATTTACAAGGAGGATGTACCAATGGCCGCAAACAAAAAAGGCGTTACGGAATTTGTTGGGACGGCTAAGGGCGACACAATCGGCCTGGTAATCGCCAACATCGATCCCAGCGTTCTTGAACACATGAATGTTGAAAAGAAATACAAGTCTCTCGGCATTTTGGGCGCACGCACAGGCGCAGGTCCCCAGATTCTCGCGGCGGATGAGGCAGTCAAGGCTACAAATACCGAAATTGTCAGCATCGAGCTCCCGCGTGACACCAAGGGCGGAGCCGGACACGGCAGCCTTATCATTTTCGGAGCGGACGATGTTTCCGACTGCCGCCGGGCAATCCAGGTGGCTCTGCGCGAAGTCGAGGAAAAAACCTTCGGAGATGTGTACGCAAATGACGCCGGTCATATCGAGCTTCAGTACACAGCACGCGCAAGCTTCGCTATTAACAAGGTCTGGGGTGCTCCCATAGGTAAGGCATTCGGCCTTTTGGTCGGCGCACCGGCCGCAATCGGCGTTGTTATGGCTGATACTGCCGTCAAGGCCGCAAACATTGAGGTGCTCACCTATGCATCCCCGCAGCACGGCAACAGCCTTACCAATGAAGTGGTGCTGACATTTTCCGGCGATTCCGGCGCAGTTCGTCAGGCGGTTCTGGCAGCCAAGGATATAGGAAAGTCGCTTCTTGAATGCATGGCCGGTGAAGCGGTAAGCAGCAGTCCTTCATATATCTAAAAAATAGCTTATCGCTGATTCTTCAGTGAAAGGAGAGACTTTTTTAGTGGAAAGATCAAAAAGATTTGAAATACTCAGTCAAAGGCCTGTGAATCAGGACGGTTTTATCGAAGAATGGCCGGAAGTGGGCTTGATTGCAATGAACGGGCCGGGAGACCCCAAGCCCAGCCTGAAGATCGATAACGGCAAAGTCGTTGAAATGGACGGTAAAAAGCTCGCTGATTTTGATTTCATTGACACTTTTATCGCAAACCATGCAATAAATCTCGATATGGCAAACGAAGCAATGGCAATCGATTCTGTGAAATTTGCCAATATGCTCTGCGATCCGAACTGCCCGAGGGATAAAATTATCCCTCTGACTACGGCCATTACTCCGGCAAAGGCTGCCGAAATAGTCGGCTATCTCAATGTCGTCGAGTCAATGATGGCAATTCAGAAAATGCGCGCCCGCAGAACGCCCTCAAACCAGGCGCACGTCACCAATATTCAGGACAACCCTGTTCAGATGGCTGCTGATGCCGCCGAGGCTGCGCTTCGTGGATTTGACGAGCAGGAAACCACGGTTGCTGTCGCCCGTTACGCACCGTTTAACGCTCTGTCAATCCTTGTAGGTTCTCAGACCGGACGCCCGGGCGTTATTACTCAGTGTGCTCTGGAGGAAGCTACCGAGCTTGACCTTGGCATGAGAGGCTTTACATCTTACGCAGAGACGATTTCGGTATACGGAACCGAGGATGTCTTCACCGACGGCGACGATACACCGTATTCCAAGGCGTTTCTGGCCTCCTGCTACGCTTCCCGCGGACTTAAGATGCGCTTTACATCCGGAACCGGCTCGGAAGTTCAGATGGGTTACGCTGAAGGAAAATCCATGCTCTATCTCGAGTCTCGCTGCATTTTTATCGCCAAGGGCGCCGGCGTTCAGGGACTTCAGAACGGCTCAATAAGCTGCATAGGAGTACCTGCGGGTGTTCCCGGAGGAATCAGGGCGGTGCAGGCCGAGAACCTCATTACCATGATGCTCGACCTGGAGGTCGCATCCGGCAGCGATCAGACCTTCTCGCATTCGGATATAAGAAGGACTGCCAGAACGCTTCTGCTGATGCTGCCGGGCACTGACTTCATTTTCTCGGGCTACAGCTCGGTTCCGAACTACGACACTATGTTCGCGGGTTCGACTTTCGACGCTGAGGACTGTGACGATTACAATGTTCTCCAGCGTGATATGCAGGTTGAAGGCGGACTTCGTCCCGTCACGGAAGAGGAAGTCGTAGCGATAAGAAACAAGGCCGCCCGCGCACTCCAAGGTGTTTTCAGCGAGATGGGTTTACCGGCTATAACCGAGGAAGAAGTAAAGGCCGCTACCTATGCAAACGGCAGCAAGGATATGCCGGAGCGCAACAAGGTCGAGGATATCAAGGCGATAGAACAGATGATGCAGAGAGGAACCACCGGAGTCGACATTGTCAAGGCGCTTTACCGCGCGGGTTTCAAGGACGTTGCGGGAAATGTCCTCAATCTGCTCAAGGCAAGAGTCGCCGGAGATTATCTGCACACCTCGGCGATTATCGACTCGAACTTCAAAACCATTAGTGCTGTTAATGATGTCAATGATTATGCCGGCCCGGGTACCGGATATCGACTTTTGGGCAAGAGGTGGGACATCGTCAAGAATATCCCGAACGCCATAAAAGCCGACTCAATCGGATGAGGGGGGGAAAATCATGAATATCGATCCGAATTTGATTAAACAAATAGTGCTTGAAGTCATCGATGAAATGAAGGAAAAGGAAAAACCCGCCGCAGCGGCAGGTTCCCCGAAGGCCGAATCCGTATCCGCGCTTGCCTCAAAACTGGTTGCCGAACCGGAATCCCATCCGGAGCCGATTGACTTCAAGGAACTCGGCGAAGCAGTCAAGGGCACGAGCAGCAACGAGGTCGTAATAGGAATAGCTCCCGCGTTCGGAAAGTTCCAGACAGGAACAATCAAGGGTATACCCCACAGGCTCGTTCTGCGCGAGGTAATTGCCGGAATTGAAGAAGAGGGCATAAAGGTGAGGCTCGTCAGAGTAATAAGAACCTCAGACGTATGCTTCATCGCTCACGACTGCGCGAAGCTCAGCGGCTCGGGAGTGGGAATCGGGATTCAGTCAAAGGGTACTACGGTTATCCACCAGAAGGATCTGGCGCCGCTTTCCAATCTTGAGCTTTTCCCCCAGTGCCCGCTCATCACGCTCGAGACTTACCGTGCAATCGGCAAGAACGCGGCGAAATATGCGAAGGGTGAGGTTCCGGTGCCGGTACCCACGATGAATGACCAGATGGCCCGCCCGAAATATCAGGCAATCGCGGCTTTGCTGCACATCAAGGAAACCGAGCACGTCGTAAAGGGAGCCAAACCGATTGAGCTGAGCCCGATCATCGAATAAGGAGAGCAGAGCAATGGTTATAGATGAAAAGTTGATAGCGCAAATGGTCAAGGAAATCCTTGAAAAAATGCCATCTGACTCGGCCGCACCGTCTGCGGCTTCCGCTTCCGCGACTGCTAAAGTGACCTCAAAGGACTACCCCCTGTCGATCAACAGGCCCGAGCTTGTCAGAACTTCGACGGGTAAGTCTCTTGAAGAACTGACCATAGAGAGCGTAATGGACGGGTCAATCGGGGCGAAAGACGTCCGTATCTCGCCTGAGACTCTCGAATTGCAGGCGCAGATTGCAGAGTCTGTCGGCAGAACGGCTCTGGCGGTCAACTTCCGCAGAGCAAAAGAGCTTATTGCCGTTCCCGATAAACGTATTCTCGAAATGTACAACGCTCTTCGTCCTTATCGCTCCACAAAGGGAGAACTGTTGACGATGGCTGACGAACTTGAAGGACAGTACAAAGCTAAAATCTGTGCTTCCCTCGTAAGAGAGGCTGCGGAGGTTTACGAAAAACGAGGCAGACTCAGAACTGAGTAAGACATTCGGAGGCAAAGAATAATGAGCTATGTTGCTGGAATAGATATTGGTAACGCCACAACTGAAGCCGCTCTAGCTGAACTTGATGAAAACGGCAGCGTGCATTTTTTGGGGAGTTCTATTGTTGCCACAACCGGTATAAAAGGAACTTCCCAGAATCTGCACAGCATTTTCGGTTCGCTTAAACTGTGCCTTAACGAAGCCGGACTGGATTACAGTGATCTCGAACTCGTGCGCATTAATGAAGCAACGCCGGTAATCGGCGATGTTGCGATGGAGACGATAACCGAAACCATCATTACAGAGTCAACCATGATCGGACACAATCCGAAAACCCCGGGCGGCTGCGGTTTGGGCACCGGAATAAGTATTCCTTTTGAAGAGCTTGGCAGGGCCGCGTCCGGGAACGACTATATTGTGGTGGTTTCGGATAAATATGATTTTCAGACCGTCTCCGACAGTGTCAACACGGCTGTGGAAAGAGGCGTAAACGTAAACGGCCTCATTATGCAGAAGGACGACGGCGTACTCGTTCACAATAGGCTGAACAAAAACATCCCTATTGTTGACGAGGTTCGGCTTATCGAAAAAGTGCCTCTCTCGATGCTGTGCACCGTTGAGGTGGCAGAGCCGGGGAAGGTCGTCTCGACCTTGTCAAATCCTTACGGAATCGCAAGCGTTTTTAAACTCACACCGGAAGAAACAAGCCTTGTTGTTCCGATAAGCCGCGCAATAATCGGAAACCGTTCTGCTGTCGTTATAAAGACTCCGGCCGGAGACGTTGAGGAGCGGCGCATTCCCGCAGGGAAGCTCGTTGTCATATCCGGTGACCGCCAATATAGCGTTGACGTTGAAGAAGGCGCCGAAAGCATCATGCGAACTCTGGGGGAATGTAAGCAGATCAGCGATATCAGGGGCGAGCCCGGAACCAATGTGGGCGGAATGCTCGAAAAGGTTCGCCAGACGATGGCCGAGCTGACAGGCAAGCTCCCGGCAGATATATTCATTACCGATTTACTGGCTGTCAACACCTACGTTCCTGTCAATGTCAGAGGTGGTCTTGCCAATGAGTTTTCTCTTGAAAACGCGGTTGGTATAGCAGCCATGGTCAAATCGGACAGGCTGCAGATGGAACGCATCGCCGATCAGATGCGCGAGAAGCTGGGCATCAGGGTCGAGGTCGGCGGCATAGAAGCTGATATGGCGATTCTGGGAGCTCTTACTACGCCGGGCACAGCGACGCCTATGGCAATACTCGACATGGGCGCGGGCTCGACCGACGCGTCTATCATAGACAAAGCAGGAAATATACATTCCATCCATCTCGCCGGTGCGGGAAATATGGTGACTATGCTGATTGATTCGGAGCTCGGCCTTGAAAATTTCTATCTCGCCGAGAATATCAAGATGCATTCGCTAGCGAAGGTTGAGAGTCTCTTTCATATTCGCCATGAGGACGGCAGTGTTCAGTTCTTTGACGAGCCGCTTGACCCGCGTTTATATGCTAAGGTCGTTGTGGTCAAGGAAGACGGCTTGGAAGTCGTTCCCGGTGAGCATTCACTGGAGCAGATAAAGATGATTCGCCGTACAGCCAAGGAGAGAATTTTTGTTCCCAACGCGATTCGGGCACTCCAGTCCGTAAGCGCTACCGGAAATATCAGAGATATACCCTATGTCGTTCTTGTCGGGGGCTCAGCGGCAGATTTTGAAATACCGGAGCTCGTGACAGACCAGCTCGCAAAATACGCGATTACGGCTGGACGGGGAAACATACGGGGAACCCTCGGACCGAGGAACGCCGTGGCGACGGGACTTTTGCTCGATCTGGAAAGAAGGAGAAAAGGCAATGTCGCAGATTGATAAGCCCAGTATATTCTTATATCAGTGCTCAGATGCGCCCGAATTTGCGGTTAGCAGCATAACAGCCGGAATAGAAGAAGAGGGCATACCGTATATTCTGACTATAATTCCGAATGAGGATGTCAAAACGGCGGCGTTCCGTGCGGCGGACAGCTCAAGACTTTCGGTTGGAATTGCGGTTGGCGGTGACGAGGCCGCGGTGCATTACAGCAAGCTCAGGAAGGATGCCCCGCTTTTCTACGTTAAGGATAAAACCTTTACAGCGGAGCTTCTGAGAGATCTTGGCTCAAATGCGGCACGTCTGGTCAAAGGGATCGCTTTCAAAACAACGTAAGTGTATTATTATTCGGATATTGAAAATCCAGCAAACTATACCAATAAGCCGAGGGAGAAATAAAATGAAAAGAGCTTTAGGACTTGTAGAAGTTTTAGGACTTGTTGCCGCGGTTACCGTTGCGGACGATATGGTTAAATGTGCTAATGTCGAGCTAATCGGTTATGAGCTGGCAAGAGGCTACGGCATGGCGACTGTAAAAAGTGAGGGCGATGTCGGCGCTGTTCAGGCGGCAATTTCCTGCGGTGAAGCGACTGCAAAGGCGATGAACATGTTTGTTGGGAAAAAAGTGATAGCCCGTCCCGCGGAGGGGCTTGAGGTGCTTGTGAATAACAGCCTAACGGTCGGCTGCCCTGTGACTAAAAAGAAGTCGGCGCAAAATGACCGTGAGGCTCCGGAACCCAATACGAAACTTTCAGAAAAACCGGCTATAAAAAAACCTAAAACAACAGAAGCAAAGACAGCTTCTGCTTCGGCAGTGAAGACCGAGTCCAAACCGGCAGTGAAGACCGAGTCCAAACCGGCAGTGAAGACCGAGTCCAAACCGACAGTGAAGGCCGAATCCAAACCGGCAGCAAAACCGGTAGTTAAGACCGAATCCAAGCCGACAGTGAAGGCCGAATCCAAACCGGCAGCAAAATCATCGTCGAAGCCGAAAACGGAAACGGCGAAAAAACCGGTGCAGGAGACGGCAAAGCCACTGACGGAAGCTGCAAAACCGCTGACGGAAGAGGAACCTAAGGCCGAAAACGCCGTGCCGGAAACCACCCCGGAGAAAAATTAGACGAACATAACAGACGATTATTAGGGAGAACAAATTCTCCATTAAAATAGCGATGCTTGACAAAGGAGTAGATAGTGTTGGCTGAAATAACAAGAGACCAACTTAAAAGCATAATTAAAGAAGTTGTTGTTTCCGTATTAAAGCAGGAAAAGCCGCCTATTCCTGTCGGAGTCTCCAACAGACATATTCATCTCAGCGCCGCGGACTATTTCGCACTGTTCGGCAACGAGCCCTTTGAAAACGTAAAGGATCTCGGACAACCGGGCGAATTTGCCAGCAACAGATTCCTTGACATCGAAGGCCCCAAATGCAGCGTCAGAGGTGTCCGGATACTGGGACCCTTCAGAACGACCTCGCAGGTGGAAATTTCAAATACCGACGCGCGCGCACTCGGAATTAAAGCCCCGACCAGGCTTTCCGGCAATGTCGAGGGAACGCCGGGTCTCACGTTGATTGGGCCAAAGGGCAGGCTTGAACTCCCATGCGGCGTTATTGTAGCCCAGCGACATGTCCATATGACTCCCGACGACGCGGAGCTGTTCGGAGTTAAAAACGGTGATAAGCTGGACATATTTGTCGACGGCCCCAGACCTGCGGTTTTTGTAAACACGCTCGTTAGAGTTTCGAATAACTTTAAACTCGAAATGCATCTTGATACGGATGAAGCGAATGCGGTTGGCCAAACCGGAGATATGTACGGAAAAGTGATTGAGCTATGAAGAAAAAGAGCGCGTCGTGGGACGCAGCCAACGAAAGACTCATAAGCTTTGATAAAATGCTCGGTCATGCACCCGCAGAAAGAGACTATGACGCAAACAAACTCAAAGTGGGCGTCGATCTCGGTACGAGCAGCATACTTACAGTGGTGCTGGACGAAAACGATGTCCCTCTGGCAGGACTTTCGCAGGACGCAATGGTTGTCAGGGACGGTGTGGTGGTTGAGTTTTCAAAGGCCATACAGATTGTTATAAAACAGCGGGAGACGCTTGAGGGCTTTCTCGGAACAAGGCTTACGCATGCTGCCGCTGCTATCCCTCCTGGAGTGTCTGACGGAAATCAAAAGGCGGTCCAGCATGTGCTTCAGGGCGCAGGATACGAGGTTTCCGCAATAGTTGACGAATCCACAGCGGCCGCGACCTTTCTCGGCGTGAGCGAAGGTGCGGTGGTGGATGTCGGCGGAGGGACAACAGGCATAAGTGTTATCAGAAACGGGCAGCCCGTTTTTTCGGCGGACGAACCCACAGGCGGTCACCATATGACCCTCGTGCTTGCCGGAAGCCTCGGTATTCCCTACGGCGAGGCCGAAATTACGAAGCGCAGTGAGGAAAAGCAGGATTTTGTTTTTCAAATTATAAGGCCCGTTGTGGAGAAAATGGCTGCGATTACGGCAAAGTATATTGTCGGCTATGATGTGAAGGATGTATATATTTCAGGCGGTGCAAGCGCATTCCGAGATTTTGAAAAATCGTTCGGCGGCGTAGTGGGAGTACAGGTCCACAAACCGGAAAAGCCCTGGCTCGTAACGCCTCTCGGAATAGCAATGTATGACAGATAGCTTTTTAGTGTAGGAGTTCTGATATGGAACAGGCAGTTTTCAAGCAAATCGTGGATTTGGTAGTCAGCAAGCTGATTGAACGTTCCAAAAAGCTTTTGGTACTCTATACCGGAAGCCCAGTGGGTATGGACGCAGCTCAGGAGCAGCTCAGACAGCTTCGGCGCGAGGGATATACTTTTTCGGTTTACGCGTCTGCCTCAGCGCGGAATGTCCTCAATATGAATGCAATCTATGATGACCTCGGTGTTTCGGATCGTAGAATTATCGATGATTATCATGGATTCCTTCCGCTCGGCAGCGCTATGGTAATTCCGACGCTAACAAGGAATTCCGCGGCAAAGCTGGCATACGGGATAAACGACAATCCGTTCTGCGACATAGTCTCGCACGGAATCATGAGCGGCTATGAAATAATAGCGGCATATGATGCCTGTTGCTCAAAAAGAGCAATAGACATGTCCGTTCAGACAGGCAGCGCCAATGCGTACAGAGCGATGCTCGCCGCAAATCTGGATGCTCTTGCCGCCTATGGAATAAGGCTGACGGCGTCAAATACACTGGCCGAGGAAGTAAAAAAAGCCACAATCCTCCGCTATGGCGGCGGAGAAGCAACGAGAAGCTGTGGCATGACACAGAATTCGAGCGGAAAAGCCGTGAGCATAACGGACAGGCTCATAAGCGCGAACAGTATTTCAGCTT
>JASDTK010000215.1:0-3983 GCA_041891555.1 Oscillospiraceae bacterium | reverse complement strand
AGACGGGACCAAAGTGATAATTGGAAAAACCGCCATTATTACTCCGCTTGCCGCGGACTATGCAAGGGATCATAAAATTTCGTTATTGAGGTGAAGCATATGTATTGTGGAGTTGTTATAGGTCGGGTTGTATCCACTAATAAATTTGAGTCTTTAAAGAACAAGAAACTTATGATTGTGCGCCGCATGAATCACGAATGGCAGCTTATGGATGAGAGCACCGAAGTCGTCGCCGTGGACTCCATCGGCGCGGGTATCGGAGAATGGGTCATTTATGCAACAGGCAGCTCGGCAAGATCAGTTTTCGGAGATAATGCGAGCGGTATTGATGCCGCTATCGTAGGTATCATAGATCCCAACGAACAGGGATGAGAGGTGCTTAATGGGCGGTATTTACACCAGGGGCGGCGACACCGGCGAAACCTCGCTTTTAAACGGAGAGCGAGTCAGCAAGTGGGACGACAGAGTCGAGACCTACGGTATATTTGACGAGGCGGGCTGCTCGATTGGTATGGCGAGAGTTTCAGGTGCTGTGGATGGCGAATTGCTGCTGTGGATTCAGAAAAAAATGTTTCCCCTGTGCGCCGAGCTGTCAGGCGGAGATGTTTCAAAACTGAACGAGCCGATCACCGCTGATGATATCAAGCGCATGGAGCTCGAAATCGACCGAATCGATGCGATGCTGCACCGCAAGTTCTCGTTTCAGATACCTGTGAAAAATCAAATTTCAGGGTTTCTTCATCAGGCAAGAACAATTGTTCGCCGCGGTGAAAGACAGCTGTGTAAGCTTGCGCAGACAACAAAAATCAGAACAGAGATAAAGACTTATGTAAACCGACTGTCGGATTTGCTTTATATGTTAGCCTGTGAGGAAGAATTAATTCAGGATATTTCAGACATCGTAATAAAAGAATTAACGAATTGGAGAGGCGGAGAAAGTATGACATCCTCAGGTTCGAGTATATATCAGCTTGCAGATAAGCTAATTGCCGACTGTGAGAAAAAAGCGAACGATATTAAGGTTCCGATGGTAATAAGCGTAGTGGATGAAAGCGGTGTTCTTTGCGCCCTGAAGCGCATGCCCTCCTCACTGCTGATAAGTGTTGAGGTTTCGCAGAACAAGGCTTATACCGCCGCCGCGCTCAAGTCATCAACCGATAAGCTTTATGACTTGGTACAGCCGGGGGGAGAATTATACGGCATTGGCAATTGCAACGAGGGCAAAATCATTACCTTCGGCGGCGGCTATCCGATTTTTGAAGGCGGTGAGCTGATTGGCGCACTGGGTGTGAGCGGAGGCACGGTTGAAGAGGATATGACTGTTGCCAGCTATGCGCTTGAACAATCGAAGCTATGATTTGAAATATACACCGAATAAATTTACAGCTATTGTGAGGAATTATTATGTATGACAAAGCTTTACAGGAACTTGTAGCTCAGACTGTCATAGAGGTCTTGAAGCGAGAGGGAACAGTACAGGCACCCTGCTCAGTTCAGGGCTGCGGGAACGAGTCGGGAATCTTTTCTGACATTGATGAGGCGATTGAAGCCGCCTCAAAGGCTCAGAAGATTTACATGAAAGAGCCTCTCAGCAAGCGCAGAGAAATGATTGCAGCGGTCAGGGAAGGCCTGCTTCCCGAAGTTGAGGCTATCGCAAAGTTGGCGGTTTCCGAAGGGAAAATGGGCAGAGTCGACCACCGCATACTTAAGAACAAACTGGCAATTGAAAAAACTCCTGGGGTCGAGGATCTTAAAAGCATAGCGTGGACGGGAGACGACGGGCTGTCTCTGGTGGAGCTTTCTCCGTTCGGCGTAATAGGCGCGATAACTCCGGTCACGAATCCGACTGAAACTGTCATTAACAACACGATCGGTATGCTGGCAGGCGGAAATGCCGTTGTTTTCGCACCCCACCCCTCCGCTGTCAGGTCAACCGTCTGGCTTGTTAAGAAAATTAATGAAATCCTTAAGGGTGTAGGCGCCCAGCCTAATCTGGTGGTAACGATGGACAATGCGGACATGGAGTCCGTAAGCAAAATGATGAAACATCCCAAGGTCAATATGCTTGTAGCCACAGGCGGACCGGGAGTCGTCAAGACCGTTCTGTCCAGCGGCAAGAAGGCTATCGGCGCCGGGGCGGGTAATCCTCCCGTTATTGTTGACGCTACGGCGAATATTGAGCAGGCGGCTAAGGACATAGTAGCGGGAGCAAGCTTTGACAACAACCTGCCCTGTATAGCCGAAAAAGAGGTCTTCGTTGAGGAACAGGTTGCCGATTTTCTGATTTTCAATATGCAGAAAAACAATGCCTTGCTGCTTACAAAACAGGAAGACATTAATAAACTGGCCAAAACGGTACTCACAGCCAAGGGTGATATTAACAAAGAGTGCGTCGGAAAAGATGCCGTGGTGCTCCTTGACATGGCAGGCATAAATTACAAAGGCAGCCCGATACTCATTATCTGTGAAGTACCCAATGAACATCCGTTTATTCAGGTTGAGCTAATGATGCCGATTTTGGGTATTGTCCGCTGCAAATCCTTTAATGAATGTCTGGAGAGAGCGATTGCTGCGGAGGGCGGAAGACGGCACACTGCCGAGATGCATTCAAAAAATATCGACCATCTTACAGAAGCGGCGAGAGAGCTTCAGACCACGATTTTTGTGAAAAACGCTCCTTGCTATGCCGGTATCGGTTTTAACGGCGAAGGCTACACAACGTTCACGATTGCCGGTCCTACCGGTGAGGGCCTAACGAGCGCGAAGGACTTCGTCAGAGTCAGACGCTGTGTTCTGGGCGGAGGCTTCTATATCAGATAAAGCTTCGGAGGTAATAAGATGACACTCCTGGAAAAAATCAAAAATGCTGGTGTTATCGGCGCAGGCGGAGCGGGCTTTCCGACACATGTTAAGCTTGACTCAAAGCCGGAAATCATTATCATAAACGGAGCCGAATGCGAACCGCTTCTGCGCGTTGATCAGCAGCTTATGGCCGTTTACGCAGATGAGCTCGCGGATGCCCTTGAGGCGGTCAGGGCCGAACTCGGAGCGGGCAAAGCCATATTTGCCCTGAAGGGCAAGTATCACAGCGCATTTGACGCCCTGCTGAAAGCAGTGAAGAAACATGATAAGCTCTCTGTTTTCGAACTTGATAACTTTTATCCTGCCGGAGACGAGCAAATCACAATATATGAGGTAACGGGCAGAATCGTGCCTGAGGGGTCCATACCGATTGCCGTGGGCGTCGTTGTCATGAACGTCGAAACTCTCCTCAATATTTCGAAAGCGATGAAGGATATTACGGTAACCGAAAAGTATATAACTGTGGCCGGTGCGGTCGCTAATCCGACGACTTTTAAGGTGCCTCTCGGCGTCAGTTACCGGGAGCTTATCACGCTTGCCGGCGGTGCGACAGTAAAAGATCCCGTTCTCATAGACGGCGGTCCGATGATGGGCAAGTTTACGGAAGATCTGGATAGGCCGGTAACAAAAACCAGCAAGGGTATTATAGTCCTGAGCAGAAATCACCCGTGGATTCAAGATAAATGCCGGCCGATTGAGTCGATGATGAGACAGGCAAGGACCTGTTGCTGTCATTGCTCCCTGTGTACGGAAGTGTGCCCCAGAAATCTCATCGGACACGGTATTTCACCGGATAAGCTCATGCGTATCACTACATACGGCTCCATGTGCACCAATAATGAATCGATAACCTCAGCGTTTCTATGTTCCGAATGCGGGGCTTGTGAGATTGCCTGTGTTATGGGACTGCAGCCCTTCAAACTTAATAATCTGCTGAAGGCGCAGCTTTCCCAGAACGGGATAAAAAATCCTCACAAAAATAAGCCAGAGGCAGCAAGACCATTCCGGGAGAATAAAAAAATGTCTATCGGAAACATATTATCAAGGACTAGGCTGACGGAATATGATGTCCCCGCTCCTTTGAAGGAGAATGTGGATATTAGGCCCACAAAGGTTTCACT
>JASDTK010000214.1:0-2434 GCA_041891555.1 Oscillospiraceae bacterium | reverse complement strand
GTAGTGGACAGCTTACGGATAAAACTCTGTCTTTCGTCGCTCACATAATATTGCCATTTGTCCTGTTCGCTTCCGTTGAAGCCTTCCGGCAGGTTGAAGATGGATTTTGTCACGCTCTCCGAGACCCAGAGGTTTCCCTGCTCATCAACAATTAATCTGTCGAAGCTTACATATGTATCCTTACTGTCTCCGCTTGCAACCGCTTTCGGAGCGTAGTCGACAAGCTGGTGATAGCCCGTTCCGTCCTTATTGATGGCATAGAGAAGATTCTTGTAGGAAATGTCCGAAGTCGGGCTTGATTCCGCAACGGGTTCAGAAGATTTTTCGGTTGAATAAACCACAGCGCCCCCTGCTGCGGCCGTAATTGTTGTCGAAGATGCGGCTCCGCTGTAGGTAGTGGCTCCGCCGTTCATCGCATCTACCTCTTCCTGTGTAGCAGGTGTTCCGTCTGCGTGGAAAGGCATATTCGCATTAAAATATATTGTATCGCCATGAAGATACGGATTTGATATATCCGTTATCTCTTTGGGAATACTCGTATAATTTGGAATATAAACGTATTCTGAAAGCGCTTCGCCGCCCTTCTTTCCTCCTCCGCAGGCGGTCAGAAGTCCCGCAAGCATTACAAATGCAAGCAACACCGACGCGGCTCTCTTACAGCCATTAAAATCTCTCTTCATCTTGTCTCTCCTTATATTCACACTTTCAAAGTGTATCGTTTGTAATAGTACACTTGCAATATAGCACTAAGAGTAAATATTGTCAATTGTTAAACTAAATTAGTTCTTATGACAACTAAATGTTTTTCGTTTCAATTGCGTAAGACGTATAGACAGCAAATATGTTCCAGCAGTTTTGCAAACATATTTTTATTGTATTTGCCGATTACCCGTTTGAGAACACAGAAAGTTATAGAATATAAACAATATGGGTTTACATAACGCCTATTATAGCTTAGCTCAAGGATCTTTCGCATGAACATATACAGATAAGCTATTGGATGCTCTGATTAAATAGAAATCAGCCTATATTTGTGTAATATTTCCTTGCATTTCCACTTATGACCTGTATAAAAATTGGTAAAATAGTAAACTTTTTATTAACATCCGGCATTCAGGCTTTCCTTCTGTGACATTCGTCAAGATTTCTCGATTCTGAAAATTATTTTGTGGATATTGACCAATGTTTAAGCTAATTTTAAGCTTGACATAACATACTGAAGCTGTTACAAATAACTTGTTGCTGCTTTTTCGTGATAAGCCTCAGCAGCCTGAAAATTTCTTGCTTTCCGCTTAAATCTTTACAGGGAAAGCATTGACTTAAGCACATATTCAGCAGGAGGAATAATGAAAGCGACCTCACACTTCGCGATTGCCCATCTTCTTTACGCCTCACTTCAGAAGCGCGGCATCTTTTTAAACCGTACAGCCTTTGTCTACGGCAACATAATGCCTGATCAGACTCCGGCGATGTGGGTTGCTCCCCACTTCGGCAAGGTCTGCACCCGTAAATCATCGGAAATACTGACCGAGCTTTCCGCTCTCCCCCTAAGCAGCTCCGGCAGGGTCGGAGCAGAATATTCAAAAAAGCTCGGCGTAATGTGTCATTACCTCTGCGACTATTTCTGCTTTGCCCACAATGAGGATTTTCTTGGCGGAGTGAAGCAGCATATGGCCTATGAAAATGAGCTGGATACATATCTGCGTAAAAACTGTCTGAACGTTCTCGATATGGACGGACGCTTGCAGGTAAGGAGCTTTTTAGATACCGGAGAGCTCATGGCTTACGGCGAAACCGCAAAGCTCGAATATCTTGAGGCTGGTCATACGCTTGAGCGCGATCTCACCTATGCCTTCAACACCTGCATACTGTCGATTGTAAACGTGGTTGAGATGTCGAGAAAGGTTCCGGCCGCAGAAATGAGCATTGAGCTTGATGACTTTGTCACCTCGTTCAAGGGCTACGCTACCGGAGACAATCTGATTTTCAGAATATTCTTTTTTAAATACAGGAACAGCAATCTCTTTTTTCTGCCGGAACTCATGCCCCCGATAGGCGCGCTGTCATAATAAAAGACGCATATCTGAACTCTCCCAGCTCGGATACGCGTCTTTTTTATATATTGTTATTACTATAAAAATTTTTATATATAATTTCCTTTTAATTTATGTTAATAATAAATCAGGCATCCGAAATAAAAAAGGAGGTTTACAAATGAGAATCAGCGCAAGAAATCAGCTAAAAGGTACGGTTGTAGGCATAACTGAAGGCGCTGTCAATGGAGTTGTTGTTATCGACATCGGTGGCGGAAATAAAATCTCATCGACTATCTCTATGGAAGCCATAAAGGAACTTGATCTCAAGGTCGGCTCTCCAGCAATTGCTATAATTAAAGCGACCTCTGTAATGGTAGCAGTTCCCGACTGATATGTTC
>JASDTK010000213.1:0-2443 GCA_041891555.1 Oscillospiraceae bacterium | reverse complement strand
GCCTTGTTTATTCGCGGATCAAGCCCGCCTCAAGTGCCTGCTTGTGGAGGGTTTCCCGGAAGTCTGGATGAGCGATTGCAATCATCCTTTTTACCCTCTCGCGAATCGGCTGATGATGCAGGTCCGCAATTCCGTACTCTGTAACAATATACATTACTTCGGAACGAGGCGTGGTGACAACTTCTCCTGCCGGCAGGTTAAGAGTAATTGTCGAGCCTATTGTGCCGTCCTTATTCTTTACTGTGGACGGCATGCAAAGGAAGCTTTGTCCTCCCTTGGACATGGCTGCGCCCTTTGCGTAGTCGAGCTGGCCGCCTGTCGAGCTGTATATAAAGTGGCCGAGTGTCTCCGAACATACCTGACCCGTCAGATCCGACATCAGGCAGGCGTTAATCGAAACGAAGTTGTCTTTTTTTGCAATTTCATATGGGTCATTGACAAAACTGATTGGGCACAGCTCGACCTTACCTTCGCCGACGAACTCATAAAGCTCCGTGCTTCCAAGACCGAACGCGGCGAACATCCTGCCGTTAATTACACCCTTTTTTGCCAGATAAACCATCGAGTCGGTGAACATTTCCGTATGAACGGAGAGGTCATTTTTATCCTCCAAACCGTATCCGACGGCGTTTGCCAAGCCGCCCAGTCCGATCTGTATGCACGAACCGTCCTTGATTCTCGGAAGAAGAAGCGCCGCTATCTTCTTTTCAATTTCGCTGACCTCCGGCTGAGGCAACTCTGGAAGCGGATGTTCGCTTTCGCAAATCCAGGTGACCTCACTGACATGGATGCGATGCTTAACTCCGTTGACTTTCGGCTGGAACTTGTTGACCTGGACAATAATTTTTTTTGCGTATTCGGCAACCTCGCCGTTCGCAGCCACACCCATAGGTCCATAGTACATATAGCCTTCCTCATCGGGCAGAGATACATCGGCCAGAAGCGTATCGATTCCATAAACAGATCTGAAGCTACTTGAAATCTGAGACAGATGGCATGAATTGATATTGACATTTCCGACTTTATAGAACATCTTTTCAGCTGCTCCGTAGAAAATCGTATGGAAATTGATTCTTCCTATGAAATCGGGAGACTGGAAGAACTTGAACGGATAAAGTGCCATGCCGGTTAAGATATCAACATCCTTAAGCTCATTGACTCTGTCGCAGATTGCTTCCATAAGTTGGATTGGCGCTGAGGAGCAGGGGCCCAGCCAGCATTTGTCACCGGATTCTATTTTGGATGCCGCTTCCTGAACCGAAACAAGTTTCTGCTGATAAATATCTTTCCAATCAGCCATAATGTACCTCCAATTAATAATTGTTTGATAAACCATTAGCATAGTCTTGACATTAGGTTAGCATCGATTTATTATGTTGTAAAATGCCTATTAATTGGCATACTCATGCGTCTCAGCGATTAATCAGCACATTTTTGGAGGTTATATGGAGCTTCGACATCTTCAATACTTTAAACGCGTAGCTGAGGTCGAGCATTTGACAAAGGCCGCAAACGACCTTTTTATTTCACAATCACACCTAAGCCACGTTGTTACCGAGCTTGAAAACGAGCTGGGCGTCAAGCTCTTTGATAGGGTCGGGCGAGGCATACGGCTTAATCCCTGCGGCCGGGAATTCTATAATGATGTAGTCAGGCTCTTTTATGAGTTTGATGACGCGAAGAAAAAGGCTCGGGAAATATATAAGCGGCAGTCTACTCAGCTGACCATTGTGACAAACGTAAGCACCTATGTGCCTGGCTTACTCAAAAGAAACAAGCAGGATTCTCCCAGCTTGAACATTCAACAGTATTCAGCAAAAAGGCGTAAAATAATCAGAATGCTTCTGGATGGCGACGCCGATTTTGCTGTCTGCTGTCCTATACTCACGGAAGAACCGGATCTCGAAAGCACTTTGCTTCATATGGAACGTGGGGTCGTGGTTTATCCTTCTGACCACTGGCTAAAAGACAGGAAATCCGTTGCTTTTGCGGAATTGAAGGACGAAAACTTTATCAGCGTGGGAGTCGGCTACGGTACGCGCGATATGCAGGACGTATATTTCAAGGAAGCTGGTATCAATGTCAACAGTTCCGTTGAGACCACCGACACTTCCACCATCTTTAATTTTGTGAAGGACGGACTCGGCATAGCCCTCGCTCCCCTGACAATGACGAAACTCAACACGGATTTTTATAATCAGTTCGTGGAAATAGATGAGACGCCTCTGGCTACCATCGGCCTCACATGGAGAAAAGATCACTATCTCAGTGAGGCGGGAAAAGCATTTATGGAAACGACAAAGAACTTTTTTCGTGAGCTCGAATCTTTGCTCTGACGTGAGTCACAAAAATCCGCAGAAACTATTGTTTCTGCGGATTTTTTTGACTGATTTCAGTTGTCGAATAGAGATTTTAGGCATTCAACGTATTTTTGCGGATACAC
>JASDTK010000212.1:1334-2445 GCA_041891555.1 Oscillospiraceae bacterium | reverse complement strand
CTCCATGATAGGACAGATAATCGGCGCAGTTACAAATATCATCCTCGACCCGATAATGATTTTTGGACTTCTCGGCTGCCCGAAGCTCGGGGTCGCGGGCGCGGCCTACGCGACAGTCATCGGACAGATACTTGCAATGGTAGTCGACCTTACTTTCAACCTGAAAAGAAACAAGGAAATCAGCCT
Source organism: Oscillospiraceae bacterium (assembly GCA_041891555.1). Lineage (GTDB taxonomy): Bacteria > Bacillota > Clostridia > Oscillospirales > Oscillospiraceae > UBA2658. The sequence goes on along the minus strand of JASDTK010000212.1, from coordinate 2,259 downwards.
GAAGCTGAAGGGCTTTCGCCCAAGTCGCAAGGTTATAGGTGAGATTTATGCTGTCGGTTTTCCGGCGATACTGAACACCACACTGTTTTCAGTATTCTCTTACGGAATGAACCGCATACTTATCGGCTTCACAACAGCCGCAACTGCTGTCATGGGTGTCTATTTCAAGCTCCAGAGCTTCATTTTTATGCCGGTGTTCGGTTTGACTAGCGGCATGATACCGATAATTGCCTACAACTTCGGGGCCAAAAGACCGGATAGGATAAGGAAAACCGTGCGCTTGGGCCTGATGTATGCCGTGGGAATAATGCTTATCGGTGCACTGTCGTTTCACTTTTTCCCGCGCCAGATACTATCACTTTTCCTAGAAAAGCCGGAAACCTTTGCGATTGGAGTCAACGCGCTGAGAATTATTAGTTATGGCTTTGTGTTCGCCGCATTCGTTTTTGTGGGTATGGCTTTCTTTCAGGCGTTGGGGCACGGACTGCACGCGCTCATACTTCAGTCCGTCCGTCAGCTCGCCGGGACTCTCCCGATAGCCTATCTGCTTTCGCTAACGGGGAACGTGAATCTGGTCTGGTGGGCGCTGCCGGCGGCTGAGCTAATGACGGCGGTCACTGCTGTACTGCTTTACAGCGCGATAAACAAAAAACAGCTTTCAACGCTGGATGAAAACTGTGACGCGGTTATGGAGAAAGAGCAATGAAAAAGGTTTTAATCCTTGCAACCGGAGGGACAATTGCATCCCGCGCGGGAGACGAGGGTATGGTTCCGCAGACGGCGCCGCCCGAGCTTATGGGTGCGCTTGATAAATTCGGGAAGTATTATGAAATAACCTATAAAGTCATTCTTAACCTGGACAGCTCGAATATCCAGGCCGAGGAATGGAGGCTTATTGCCCGCAGCGTTTATGAAGCCCTGTCGG
>JASDTK010000212.1:0-1324 GCA_041891555.1 Oscillospiraceae bacterium | reverse complement strand
CGGATTTGTCATTACCCATGGCACGGACACGATGGCCTATACGGCTTCGGCGGTTACGTTTATGCTGCAAAACCTGGATAAGCCAGTAGTTTTCACAGGCTCGCAGATACCTATCGGCTCGCCTCTGTCGGACGCTCAGTCAAATCTCGCGACGGCGCTTGCCGCGATAGACCACAATGTCGTCGGCGTAACAATCGCCTTTAACCACAAGCTCATGCGCGGCTGCCGCGCCGTCAAGGTTCGGACAATGGGCTTTGACGCCTTCGAGAGCGTGAACTCCCAGAACAGGGGTGAATTCTTCGCAGACGGTGTGCGCCTTGTCACAGAACGTTTTGCGCCCCGGGGCGCAAAGTGTGAGTTGAAGGATACGCTCTGCAACGACGTCTTTCTTCTCAAGCTTATTCCCGGCACAAACCCTGCGATTTTCGACTGTCTGAGGAGTATGAACTATCGCGGAATTGTGCTTGAAACCTTTGGAGCGGGCGGAATTCACTATTTGCGCAGAGACCTTTCCTTGCCTATAAAGCAGCTTGTGGACGCAGGGATTCCGGTTGTCGTGTGCAGCCAGTGCCTTTATGAAAAGAGTGATTTTTCACTATATGAGGTTGGGCGCAAGGTGCTTGCGACGGGTGCTATCCAGAGCCTTGACATGACCACCGAGGCGGCTGTAACAAAACTGATGTGGGCGCTGGGACAAAGCTCCGATCCTGAGGAGGTTCGCGAAATATTTAAGACAAACCTCGCCGGCGAAGTCACTTTCTGATTAAAGTAAGGGCGCGCTGCAAAAACGGAAGCTTCGCAGCGCGCCCTTTGTTATTTTTTGTGTTTGTTGTCAGGCGACGTTCTGATATCGGCAATATTATTGATCGCTTTTTTCTTGTTCAGCCTGTTTTCAATTCCCTCTTTTGTCAGCACGAAAACGACCGAGCACAGCGGAACGGCAAGCAGGATTCCTAAAACTCCGCCGAAGCTCGAGCCGAGTATAACGGAGATGAATACGAGCATTCCGGGAAGCCCGAGGGATTTGCCGACGACTCTGGGATAAATGAGGTTGTTTTCAAGCTGCTGCAGAATGATGAAGAAAAGAACAAACAGCAGCGCCCGCGTGAGCGAATCCGAAAGGCAGAGCAACGCGCCGAGGATAGCGCCTATCCATGCGCCGAAGACCGGAATAACTGCCATAACACCTACTACGGCACTTGTCGCTGTGGGATAAGGGAAGCGGAAAATCAGCATTCCGAAAAAGCAGAGAAGTCCGAATATGACGGCCTCGGTGAGCTTTCTGGCCACCTGCGCCCTCATCGCCTTCTTCTTCCCGCGGCAG
>JASDTK010000211.1:2008-2454 GCA_041891555.1 Oscillospiraceae bacterium | reverse complement strand
GGCTGACACCGATTCCACAGGCTATGTTTCCGCAGACGGCCGTCAGCAGCTCAGCGAAGCAACCCTCAAGGCTTTGAGCGATGCTTATGAAGCCGTCAAGACCGGAAAGATCGTTCCTCCCGCAAACTTCAGTGAGACCACAGTCGACAATTTTGTCGGTCTTGCGTAAGAACTGAGTTTTAGCGACGGCAACAGCTAAGCAAAGCTAAAAAACATAAGGCCGGTATGGGGCGTACTAATAGGCTCCATACCGGTTTTTTATATTCTGATTACTTAGACGTACACCAAAAATCGGCTGCGAAATCGGTATAAATTATTTTGACACTAGGGCTAAAAACGAGTAAAATAAAAATGCTATCTACCGATTATTGCCGCAGACAAAGGAGAAAGTCAGCCATGGACGAATATATTGTTGAAATGCGCCATCTCACAAAGCGCTTTCCCGG
>JASDTK010000211.1:0-1998 GCA_041891555.1 Oscillospiraceae bacterium | reverse complement strand
AGGGAGAGATTTTTGCGCTTCTCGGCGAAAACGGAGCGGGAAAATCAACACTTATGAGCATGCTTTTCGGCATGTATGAGCCCGACGAGGGAGAGATTCTCATCAGAGGGGAAAAGGTACATATCGCTTCGCCCGCGCACGCTACACAGCTCAACATCGGAATGGTGCATCAGCACTTCAAGCTTGTTGAAAACTATACGATGACCGAAAACATCGTTCTTGGGCAGGAGCCGAAAGCAAGGCTGCTGGGGCTTCTTCCAATGGTCGATATCAAGGGTTCCGACAAGAAGATTTCCGAGTTGTCAAAGCGCTATGGACTTGAGGTCGACCCGCGTAAAAAGATTGAAGATATCAACGTTTCTACACGACAGCGCGTTGAAATACTCAAGATGCTTTACCGTGAGGCGGAGATACTGATTTTCGACGAACCCACGGCTGTCCTCACACCGCAGGAAATCGACTTTTTGCTGGAAATCATCCGAGGTCTGCGCGATTCGGGTAAAACCATCATACTTATTACACATAAGCTTGAGGAAATCAAGAAAGTAGCGGATCGCTGCGCCGTGCTTTGCAGAGGCAAGCTCGTAGGCGTTATGGATGTTGCGACAACCTCCACCAAGACCATGGCAAATATGATGGTCGGGCGTGAGGTCAGCTTTACCGTTGACAAAAGCCCAGCAAGCTTCGGTGCTGAGGTGCTGAAGGTCGAGGGGCTTACCGTCAAAAATCAGGATGGGCTGCCGGTTGTTAAAAACGTGTCCTTTTCTGTTAGAAAAGGTGAAATTTTTGCGATAGCGGGCGTTTCCGGCAACGGACAGACCGAGGTCGCGGACGCAATTACAGGTCTTCTCCCCGTGAGCGGCGGTAAGATTATTCTGGACGGTAAGGACATAACCGCCCTGAGTGTACGTGAACGTACTTTGCGGGGTATTTCCTATATACCGGAGGACAGGCAGGAAGTCGGACTCGTTCTTGACTTTTCGCTTTCCGACAATCTGGCGCTTAAGGACTATTTCAAAGAGCCTTTCTGCAAAAAAGGAGTTCTTCAAGAAGAGGCTTTTGACGAGCACGGGAAAAAGCTCATAGATGAATACGACATCAGAAGCGGGCAGGGAATCACAACCACCGTCCGCTCAATGTCCGGCGGAAATCAACAGAAGGCTATTATTGCCCGGGAAATCGAGCTTTCAAGCGAGCTTATGATTTTTGTTCAGCCGACACGAGGACTCGACATCGGCGCAATCGAGAATATACACAAGCAGATAATTGCTCAGCGCGACGAGGGAAGAGCCATTCTTCTCATTTCACTGGAGCTTGATGAGATAATCGGCCTCGCCGACACCATCGGCGTAATGTATAACGGAGAAATGCAGAACATTGCCCCTGCCGAAACACTGACGGCCACTCAGGTGGGCGAATACATGATGGGGGTTAAATCGGTATGAAAAAAGAAAAGAAAGCAACTGTCAATCCGATTAACCGCGGCTTTTTAAATGTTCTGGGGGATGAGAAGCGCCAGTCCATTTCAATACCGCTTTTCGCCATACTCTTAAGTGTACTGGCGGGAGCCATTGTTTTATTGCTGCTGGGCAAGAACCCGATAACCGCTTTTCTGAGCTTCCTGCAGGGCAGCGGCATTCTTCCAAAGTCCCAATATGCGGCGAAAAAGGGCATGCTTACAGATTTTATGAGCATGATAAATGCTCTCACGCCGATGATATTCGCGGCTCTTGCCGTTGCTGTTGCGCTGAAGACGGGACTTTTTAACATAGGCATATCGGGGCAGATGCTTGCCGCGGGCTTTGTTGCCACCGTCACGGTCGGCTATTCGCATCTGCCTGCCGCCGTTGCCATGCCGCTCGTCCTGATTATCGGGCTTGTATGCGGAGGAGCTGTGGGCGCACTCATCGGCTGGCTCAAGCATCGCTTCAACATTAACGAGGTCGTGACCTCAATCATGCTGAACTATATTATCTGTCTCTTATACACATCTCGCAG
>JASDTK010000210.1:0-2463 GCA_041891555.1 Oscillospiraceae bacterium | reverse complement strand
TGTCGGTGACGGCGGATTGATGAACGGCACCGCGAACAGGATTTTTTCGCCTGACGCCGAAATGTCCAGAGCAATGGTTGTTACCGTACTCTGGCGTATTGAGGGGGCGCCTGAGCCGACGACCTCCGGAACCTTCAGTGACGTACCGGACGGTCAATGGTACTCGAAGGCGGTGTACTGGGCAAACGAGAAGGGCATCGTTCAGGGCTTTGAGGGGTCTTTCAAACCTACTACTGCGATAAGCCGAGAGCAGCTTGCGGCGATTTTGTATCGCTATTCCGGCTCGCCCGCGACAAGCGGCGTACTGGACAGCTTCACGGACGCTTCTACAGTTTCAGCATGGGCACAGAGCGCGCTTTACTGGACAGTCGAGCAGAAGTACGTGGGCGGTGTTACCGAAACGCTGCTTTCTCCTCAGTCCACGGCGACACGAGCGCAGGTCGCGACTATACTGTTTAGAATGTCTGAGTAAAATATTTACAGAGGGCGGCAATTTTGCCGCCCTCTTGCTGATTAGTGCAGAAAAAATCGAATATACTGTTGACAAGCATACAAATTGCTGATAATATAACTAAGCGCTCCAAAGACAGCAGGTGGATTTTATCCGTAAGTCCTGCCGAGGACGGCCACTATATTTTAGTTGCTTTCTGTCTTTGTGCTTTTATGTGCAGGGACTTATTTTTTTGAGCGCAGCAATTTAGCCACGGAGGTGAAATTAATGCCAAATGCAAAGGTTCTCAGTGAAAAGCAGGAAATCGTAGCTCAGCTCGTTGAAAGAATCAAGAGCGCAAGCGCGGGTGTTTTTGTTGATTACAAAGGCATCACCGTTTTTCAGGATTCAGAGCTTCGCAACGAACTTCGCAAGAACGGCGTTGAGTATTCCGTTATCAAGAATACCCTTTGCCGCCGCGCTATTGACGAGCTCGGTCTTTCCGAAATGGATGCAATCCTCAACGGAACGACTTCTCTCGCAACCAGCACGGGCGACCCCATCGCTCCTTTCCGCGTAATCGGAGACTATGCGAAGAAAATGGGTGACAAGTTCAACGTCAAGGCCGGCTTCATGGATGGCAAGGTCCTTTCCCTTTCCGAAATGTCCGAGATATCTGCACTGCCGTCAAAGGAAGCGCTGTATTCAAAGGTCCTCGGAACAATGCTCGCGCCCATCACAAGTCTGGCTATCGTCATCGGTCAGATTCTCGAACAGAAGGGCGGCGCTATCGAAGCTGCCACACCCGCAGCCGAATAATTCGGAACGGGTAAAAAACAAAAATTACATTTAGGAGGAAATAATAATGGCAAGCGAAAAAATTACCGCTATGATCGAAGAGATTAAGACTCTCTCCGTTCTTGAACTTTCTGAACTCGTACACGCTCTTGAGGAGACCTTCGGTGTTTCCGCAGCGGCAGCAGCTCCCGCAGCAGGTGCAGCGGTTGCGGCAGTTGTTGAAGAGCAGACTGAGTTCGATGTCGTCATGACCGACTTCGGCGCTGAGAAGATCAAGGTTATCAAGGAAGTCCGCGCTATCACAGGTCTTGGACTTGCTGAAGCGAAAGCACTTGTTGAAGGCGTTCCCGCGAAGATTAAGGAAGGCGTCAATAAGGAAGAGGCCGCCGCTCTCAAGGCTCAGATCGAAGCCGCAGGCGCAAAGGTCGAAATCAAATAAGAATACCCCGAGTATTTATAAGCTGCCGCGAAAACCGCGGCAGCTTTTCTATTTTCCGAAGTGCTCTTTATTTGCCTTAACGACATAAGCGGAAAGAGCCAGAATCGCAATCATGTTCGGAATTGCCATAAGACCGTTAAGCGTGTCGGCAATTTCCCAGGCAAGCCCCATTTGCAGGCCTGCTCCGATAACGATAAAAACGACATAAACGACCTTATATGTCGTTATTGAGCGAGTTCCGAATAAATATTCCGTGCAGCGGCAGCCGTAAAGAGACCAGCTCAGTATGGTTGAAATCGCGAACAACGCTGTTTCAATTGCTATAAAGATACCTGCGGTTTTTCCGCCAAAGGCAGTAGCAAAAGCGGATATCGTGAGCTCCGCGCTCGCGGCGTGACCGAAGGGTATGGCGACGCCGCTTAAAAGTATCGTCAGCGCGGTGAGCGTACAAACCACAATTGTATCCGCAAACACTTCAAATATCCCGTAAAGCCCCTGCTTTACGGGATCTGTTTCGCTCGTCGCCGCGTGAGCGATGGGTGAGGAGCCAAGACCCGCCTCATTTGAAAAGACTCCGCGCCCTATACCGTAACGCATGGACTGTATGATACCGACTCCGAAAGCGCCTCCCAGCACGGCGTCCGGAGCAAAGGCACCGATTACGATTGCCTCAAGTACGGAGGGAAGGCGACCGATATTAATAAAAACTATAAAGAGTGCGCCGATTATATATAAAATACTTATCGCGGGAATCAGTTTTTCGGCGACAGAACCGATGCGCTTAATGCCGCCGAGG
>JASDTK010000209.1:14711-15882 GCA_041891555.1 Oscillospiraceae bacterium | reverse complement strand
ATGTAGATCGATGAGACCGGGATATATGATAGAGTTATTCATATCATAAACAAGTGCGTTGGAAACGGGAAGAATATAGGATTTAACGTCAGTGATGATGCCGTCTTCAATCAAAACATCTTTCCTGACAAATACTCCGTCACAAAATACTTCACCGTTTCGGATTAAGATTTTCAAGTGACAGCCCCCCTGCCTTGCCTTATTTCACGATATGTTACCACGGGAATAAAGCCGTGTCAATAGAATATTTATGAACATTTCGAGTTTCTGAAGAATACATCTTGAATCCGGACAGCCATGTTTTAATTATTTTGTGCCATATACTGTGTTTAATAAGAAAAGCGCTCTCCTTTCACGGAAAGCGCTTTGATATTTCTAGCCCAGCAGATGACATGCGGCAAAATGCCCTTTATCATATTCCTTGAATACAGGTACTTCTTCCTTGCACTTTTGCGTAGCGTAGGGACAGCGCGTATGGAAACGGCAGCCTTGGGGTGGGTTCATGGGACTCGGGATATCTCCCTCAAGGACTATGCGCTTTCTTACGCGCGATTTCTCCGGATCAGGTACCGGCACCGCAGAGAGAAGCGTTTTGGTATAAGGATGCAGCGGGTGCTTGTTTAGCTCATAGCTTTCGCCGAGCTCAACCAGCGAGCCCAGATACATTACGCCGATTCGGTTGGAGATGTGCCGAACAACAGACAGATCGTGAGCAATGAAAAGATAAGTAAGTCCCAGCTCGTTCTGCATATCCTCAAGCATATTGACAATCTGCGATTGTATTGAAACATCCAGCGCTGAAATAGGTTCGTCACAAACGATAAATTCGGGTTTTACCGCAAGAGCGCGGGCAATACCGACTCTCTGCTGCTGTCCTCCGGAAAACTCATGCGGGAAGCGGTTGGCGTGTTCCGTGTTGAGCCCGACGTCGCTGAGCAGCGATTTAATCATTTCGGTGCGTTCAGAGCTTGTTTTTGCAAGCTTATGGATATCGATTGCCTCTCCGATTATCTCGCCGACCGTCATACGCGGGTCAAGGGAAGCGGATGGGTCTTGAAAAATTATCTGCATTTTGCGGCGGAACGGAAGCATATTGGCAGAGACCTTTTTTGATTTCATTGTCTGCTGCTTACCGTTTTTGTCAAGGATCTGTTTACCGTTCTTGTCCTTG
>JASDTK010000209.1:10486-14701 GCA_041891555.1 Oscillospiraceae bacterium | reverse complement strand
GTTCCCGTCATAAACGATACGGCCCGAGGTCGGCTCGTACAGGCGCAGTATAGTTCTGCCAAGTGTAGTTTTACCACAGCCGGATTCGCCGACAAGCCCCAGCGTCTCACCCTTTTTTATCTCCAGCGAAACACTTTCGACAGCCTGAACTCCGGGGCCCTTTACACCCTTGACCGGGAAATATTTGCGCAGGTCAGTAACCTGAAGAAGCACCTTGTCATCCATTTTCCTGCTCCTCCTTATTATTAATCTGTTCCTGAACGCGAAGCCAGCATGCGCTTCGGTGTCCGTCGCCTAGCTCCACGTAGGGCGGCATTTTCTTCAGACAAATCTGCATGCATTTTTCACATCTCGGCGCAAATGGACAGCCCTCCGGCGTATTTAACATATCTACGGGAGTTCCGTCGATTGGGATGAGGCGCTCATATTCCTCGGCATCCACACGCGGCATGGAACGCAGAAGACCTATAGTATATGGATGCGCAGGTTTATAGAAAATATCGTTTACTAGGCCTTGCTCGACGATTTTCCCGGCGTACATAACGGAAACCTTATTGCATATTTCAGCAACTACGCCAAGGTTATGAGTAATGAAAATTATACCCATGCCGGTTCTCTTCTGGATATCTTTCATTATTTCAAGTATTTGCGCCTGAATTGTGACGTCCAGCGCAGTCGTCGGCTCGTCCGCGATCAGCAGCTTAGGCGAGCAGATAAGGCCCATCGCAATCATGACTCTCTGACGCATGCCGCCTGAAAATTCATGCGGATACTGTTTCATGCGTTTTTCAACGTTATTGATTCCGACAAGTTCGAGCATCTCCATGGCCTTTTTACTCGCGTCGGCAACCGAGATGTCTTTGTTATGCGCGCGCAGAGCCTCAACGAGCTGATTTCCTATTGTGTATACCGGATTGAGACAGGTCATAGGGTTCTGAAAAATCATTGCGACCTTGTTCCCTCGGAAATCGATCATCTGATTTTTATTGTAGGCCAGTACGTCCTCGCCCTCAAAGCTTATAGATCCGCCGACAACTTCGCCCGGCGACTGTAAAAGTCCCATTATCGAATATGCCTCGACACTTTTGCCGGAACCGGATTCTCCCACTATTCCCATAACCTCGCCGTATCCCAAATCATAGGATATGCCGCCGACAGCCTTAACCTCGCCGGCTGGTGTGAAGAAGGAAACCCTTAAATCCTTAATTTCCAGCAGTTTCTTATTTTCTGTGTTATTCAAAGCAGTGTCTCCTCCTTTCTATTTTTTAAGTCTGGGATCAAGAGCATCGCGAAGCCCATCGCCGAAGAGATTTAATGCAAGTATCATGAGGCTTAATATCACAGCCGGTATTACGAGCCTGTAGCTATAGGTTTGAAAGCCTGACAGGGCATCAGCCGCCATGGAGCCAAGGCTTGTCATAGGCGCCGAAACTCCGACTCCCAGGAAGGACAGGAAGGATTCAAGGAAGATTGCCTCAGGTATCTGCAGACAGGTCGTTACAACTATTTGACCGATGCAGTTAGGAAGAAGATGACGCTTTATTATGCGGCCGGAGCTTGCGCCCAGAGCCTTGGCCGCCGAAACGAACTCCTGCTCCTTGAGCTGAAGTATCTGTCCGCGAATTATTCGAGCCATTGTGACCCAGTAAAGAAGTCCGAATGCAACGAACAGCGATATAAGATTCGGTCCCATCACTCCGACTAATTTCTGGAAAAATCCTTCTCCGCTGTTTTGAAAGGAAATAAGCGCAGGCTGGAGCGCTGTTGATATAAGCAGAACAACGAGAACTTCGGGTACAGAGTATATTAGCTCCGCCACACGCATCATTACAGCATCGGTTTTTCCGCCCACGAAGCCCGAAATCGAACCGTAGGTCGCGCCGATAAGCAGAACCAGGAGAGCTGCGCAGATACCGATTAGCATTGATACTCTTGTGCCAATCATGATACGAACCATGATATCGCGTCCGAATTTATCTGTACCGAAAACATGCGGGAATACTGTTTCTCCGTTTTCAATGAGAGTAAGTTCAGTCTTTGAATAGCCAAAAGCCGATAGATGTATGCCGTTCTGTTTTTTAAATTCGTTAATGTCCAGCTTGTTGGTTTTAACCTGAGCTTTAATTTTAGCCAGCTCAATAGGCGTGAGGTCTGAGCCTTTCTCTTTTGCAGCGGCGTCTATGGCAGCCTGAAGCCTTTCCTCGTCATTTCCGGAAAAACTCTCAAGCAAATTCTGATCTTCAAGCGAATAGTGCCAGGGATAAAGGTTCTCTGATCCCGCTACAAATTCATCGTATCCGTATGGTACCAGCATCGGACCAATAAACGCAAAAACAAGGTACAGAAAAATAATGCCAAGCGCGACCATAGAAACCTTATTTTTCCTGAGTCTGCGCCAAGCATCCTTCCAATAGGAGGTGCTTTTGCGGTCCACGATAAAGGCTTCCTTCTGCTCGTCTGTTGCCGGCATGAAATCTTCGGGAGTCAGCTCGAGCAGATTCTCTATATTCGGTTGAATTGAGCCGAATTTCGCTCGTTTTATCTTATCCGACATTCTTATTTTCCTCCCTCAGTTATGGTAATCCGCGGATCAACCACTTTATAAAGCACGTCGACAAGGAAATTCATAATGATAATGAATGCCGAAAGAAAAATCGTCGTTCCCATAATAACGGGATAATCACGGTTCAGTATGCTCTGGATGAAATAGCGTCCAAGTCCGGGTATTGAAAACACTTTTTCGGTGACGAAGCCGCCACAGAAAACGAAGGCTATTTCAGGGCCGAGATATGTAATGACAGGTATCAGCGCGTTTCGAAGCGCATGCTTAAAGATTATGGCGGGATTTCTGAGTCCTTTTGCTCTAGCTGTCTTTATGTAGTCCTGCCCAAGAGCGTCAAGCATTGAGCTTCTCGCCTGACGTGCGGTGTAGCACATCGGATAAAGCCCAAGTGCTATTGAAGGAAGAACGTATGCTTTCACTCCGAGGGATGCGTCAAAGATTGTGGGGAAAAATCTGAGTGCCTGGTTTGTCCCGGCAAAAGTCAGCAGCAGCAGAGAAGCGATAACAAAGGTCGGCATTGAAATGCCTATGGTGCATATCACCCTCAAGAGGCTGTCAACCCATTTCCCTCGGTTATATGCGGCAAGGCAGCCCAAGGTTACACCTACCAGCGTTGCCCACAATATGGCGATAAATCCTATACTCGCGGATACGGGAAACATCTCGGTTATAATGTCTACAACCGGTCTATTTTTCTGCATCTTCAGGGAAACACCCATATCGCCCTGAATTATGTTTTCGAGATATTTTCCAAGCTGTACTATGACAGGCTTATCCATACCATATTTTTCATTCAGCGCATCGATTGTCGCCTGCGAAGGAGATTTTTCACTCAGCCATGGGCTGCCCGGGCTGCTGTTCATCAATAAAAAAGTAAGGGATGCGACCACTAAAAGCGTTAGCAGTGCCATCCCAAGCCTTTTTAAGGTGTACTTTGCCATATCTTCACTTCCTGTTTTAATTTGCTTGCTCAAATGGCCGCAATCGCGTATGATAACCGCTATTTCGCATAACTGTAATGCAACGCGCCACTTGTATCTTTTGAATTTTATATCAAATATACAATTGAGTCAAGGCATTCTTGCAATTATACTTCTGCCATTTCATGCAATATACAATCAAATTGGCATAAAATTCTAATTATTATTACAAATTACTGTGTTAATGTAGTGAATTTTATATTTTTATAACAAAATTATGCAATTATTGTTGCATAATTCAAATTTAATAATTTTATTTGAACATTCAAATTGCATTTGTTCTTGCTTTATACACTATTCTTATTTTCAAGCTTAAATATCCTTATGGTATTTTTGCTGTGGTTTTTTCACGTCCGGGAAAAGCGCCCATGTATAACGCTGACTTCCGCCGAATATGCTTTGATAAACGCAAGGGACAACTTCTTCAGTATTCGATTCCGTTTCCCTGCGGTCATCAGCTAAAGCAAAATAAATAAACGACGGAGGTAGTTATGGAAAAGAGCACAACAGGAAACACGACACGGCTTTGCGGCAGCGTAGACGGAAAAGCCAGTTTTTCGCACATCAGCCGCAACAGGAAATATTATATCTTTCCGCTGCGGGTACCGCGGCTTTCAGGGGCAGAAGATGTGATAAACATAGTGTGCGACGAAGAAAAAATGCATTCTATCG
>JASDTK010000209.1:0-10476 GCA_041891555.1 Oscillospiraceae bacterium | reverse complement strand
CTATGCTCCGTGTAACAGGAGAACTCCGCTCCTATAACAATAAGAGCGGAGTCGGAAACAGGCTTCTGATATTTGTTTATGCCAATGAATTGGAGTTCTGCGACGGTGAACCGGAAAATCTGATCTCCCTTCGCGGAACAGTCTGCAAACAGCCGAGCCTTCGCATGACTCCCCTCGGACGCGAAATATGCGATATACTGCTTGCCGTAAACCGACCCTTCGGCCGCTCTGACTATCTTCCCTGCATTTCATGGGGACAAAACGCCCGCGAAGCCTCGCTCTGGAACGTAGGAGACACCATCGAGCTTGAGGGCAGAATCCAAAGCAGGAGCTACATAAAAAGCGCCGACAGCGGACAGGTTAAAAAGGTTGCGTATGAGGTATCCGCATCCTCAGTCGATAAGATTAATTAAATCAAAATTTGAGCGTGGAGAAATAGTCGTCCGGAGTCTCCGCGCGACGTATAAGCTTAGCCGAGCCGTCCTCACACATAAGGATTTCTGCACTGCGGAGCTTGCCGTTGTAGTTATATCCCATGGAGTGCCCGTGAGCGCCGGTGTCATGAATCACGAGGAAATCACCGTTGTCAATTCTCGGCAGCCAGCGGTCGATTGCAAACTTATCATTGTTCTCACAGAGGCCGCCCACTATGTCGTATAAATGATCTGCAGGCGCAAATTCCTTGCCCATGACGGTTATGTGGTGATAAGCGCCGTACATGGCGGGACGCATCAGGTTGCAGGCGCAGGCGTCAACTCCGATATAGTCCTTGTGAATATGCTTTTGATGCATGGCTCTCGTGACAAGGCAGCCGTAGGGCGCGAGCATAAACCTTCCGAGTTCGGAATAGAGAGATATATCACCCATTCCGGCGGGAACGAGTATTTGATTGAATACCTTGCGTACACGGTCGCCTATGTCGCCAATATCGGCCGGCATCTGATCCTCGCGGTAAGGTATTCCTATACCGCCGGAGAGATTGATAAAGCTGATGTGAACGTCAAGCTCGTTCTTCAGTTCGACTGCAAGGCGGAACAATGTAGCCGCAAGCGTCGGATAATAGTCGTTTGTGACCGCGTTTGAAGCCAGAAAAGCATGGATTCCAAATTCCTTGACACCCTTATCGCGGAGAAGGCGAAACGCCTGAAACATCTGCGGCTTGGTGAGGCCGTACTTCGCGTCTCCCGGAGTGTCCATTATTGTATTCGAAATCTCGAAGTTACCGCCCGGATTATAGCGGCAGCATATCTTTTCCGGAATGTGCCCAACTGTTTTTTCAAGAAAATCGATATGCGTTATGTCGTCAAGATTGATAATTGCGCCGAGTTTGTCTGCCAGTATAAAGTCATCCGCAGGCGTGTCGTTTGATGAGAACATTATACTTTCTCCTGAGATGCCGCATTTTTCGCAAAGCATAAGCTCGGTAAGGGACGAGCAGTCCATGCCGCAGCCCTCTTCGCTCAGAATCTGCATTATTGTCGGATTGGGGGTGGCCTTTACCGCGAAATATTCTTTGAATCCCTTATTCCAGGAAAAGGCCTTGTAAAGCTTTCGTGCGTTCTCGCGTATGCCTTTTTCATCATAGAGATGATAAGGTGTGGCGAATTCTTTAGAAAACTCTTGGAGCTGCTGGAGCGTCACGAACGGCTTTTTCATGGTCTTTTCTCCTTTGTTTTATTGATTAGATTGCTAAAGAAATAGTATAATTGAAAATATATCAGAAAACACAGGAATTTGCAATTCGCAAAATGTTCCTAACCTTATCATTTTTTACATAGTTATTTGTGTCTTTCGCCCGTTTTTACCTATATTATCAAGCACTTTCTCAAGCCGCTCAATATGCACGAGCTTGAAAAACTTTTCCGCTAGCCAATCTGCGAGCGTGCATACGGAGTAAATGGTGACCGCTGTCAGTATCACGGCTCCGAGCATAACCGGCCACGGGTACTTCAGGTACGGAATGAAGCGATCCGTGAGCAGATTAGTCCAGATGAGCGGATGTGTATGTATTATGTAAACCCCGAAAGAGGTTCTGGCGAGCATTGAAATGAACTTCTGTGACTTTTGCGATTTGAATTCCAGCCTTCTAAAAAACAGGAGCAAAAGTGCCGCTGAAAGCAGAATGAAAGGCGAAGTGTAGGAAATGACCGCCTGAACACCGGTGAGCTTCATGATCGCCCATGATAGAAAAGCGCTGAGCGCATACGCCATAAGAAACCAGTATTTATTGATTTTCGGTTTAACCTCGATACTCCTCATGCAAGCACCGAGAATGTACAGGCATAAAAGCCACAGGAAGCCGTAACCGCCGTGCAAGGAGAATATATCATTGTTAAAAAGATTACCCATTAATACGAAAACAACTACTATGCTCGCCGAAAGGCTTATTTTCTCTTTTGACGATAGTACCAGAAGCATTTTGTTAATATAGGGTACGAAGAAAAACAGTGCAAAATAAGCGGTGAAATACCAGTAGACATTCTGAATGACCGGCGTGAACACCTTTATCCATTCTTTCGTTCCCACGGTCCCGGTCCTGACAGCGGCTAAATGGGCCGTTATGACAAGCGACTCCAGCACAACCCGCAGCCAGAGTGAAAGGAGCCTTGAGCGTCTGTAGCGGCCTCTGCACAGAACATAGCCGCTTACAAGCCCAAAGCAGTTTACCGCGCAGATACAGGCGGTTTCAAGCAGCCACGCCGAATTATTCGCCGCACTTCCAGCTGAGGCGGTATTCAGTATCCCTCCTGCCCCGAGAGTGTGCAATACAACAACCATCAGCATGGATATGCTTTTTAAAAAATCAATTCCGTAACTGCGAGATTTCATTTTATCTACCTCTGAAAAAAATCAATTTATTATATAGCATAAAACCGGCTTTGAAAATAGTAATTAATTATAAAAAGGAGCCGCCCACGCCGAGCGGCTCCCTGAATTACGCGCCTATACTAAACTTATGCGGCAGCCTTAGAGGTGTAGCCGAAGAAGAAGTATCCGAGCGGAGTGTAGTACATGCCCTTAACATTGGGGTCAAGCATATACATCTGAGTATAGAAGTAAATAGGAGCAAGAACCTTATCCTGGCCGATAAGGATATCCTCTGCCTTGTGGAAGTCCTTCATGCGCTCTGTCTGGTCAGAGGTGGACTTTGCCGCGTCAATAGCTGCGTCATAGTCCTTGTTGCTGTACTGAGCGTCGTTGTTGCCGCCGTCGGTATACCACATATCGAGGAAGGTGCAGGGATCGTTGTAGTCTGCAATCCAGCCGTTACGCGCGATCTGATAGTTGCCGTCCTTACGGTTCTGGAGGAATACGGCCCAGTCCTGATTGTTCAGAGTAACTGTGACGCCGAGCTCGGTCTGCCACATCTGCTGAAGTGCTTCCGCGATAGCCTTATGACGGTCGTTGGTGTTGTAGAGATACTCAACAGCCGGGAAGCCTTTGCCATCAGGATAGCCGGCATCTGCCAGCAGCTGACGGGCCTTATCGCAGTTTGCCTCATAGTCCTCGGGCTTAACTGAATAGTATTCGCCGCCAACTTTACGGAAGTCATCGCTGCCGGGGCCTGCTGCATCGTTAAGACCGCTGGGAACATAGCCTGTCGCGGGAACCTCGCCGGTCTGTGTTACGTTGTTTACGATGTAGTTACGGTCAATTGCGAGTGAGAACGCTTCGCGGACGCGAGCATCGTCAAAAGGAGCCTTCTTCGTATTGAAGCAAGCGTAATATGATCCCAGATAAGGTACGACATTAAGCTCTCCGTTGGAGAGTAAAGTTGTAATCTCGTCAACAGGTACGTTCATAATGAACTGCAGCGTTCCGCTCTTGAATGCAGAAAGCTGTGCGTTGTCGTCGTCCATAAGCTGGAAGCTGATGGAATCGGGACCGAGCTTAGCAGCATCATAATAAGCATCGTTTTTAACAGCCTTTATATAGGAATTGTGTTCCCACTTTTCCATCTTGTAGGGGCCGTTTCCGATGTAGGTCGCGGGATCAAAAGTCCACTGGTCGCCAGCGGATTCAATGACATCCTTGCGAACGGGATAGGTAGCGGGGAAAGCGCAGATTTCCTGGAAATAGGGGCAGTCGTATGTGAGAGTAACAACGAAAGTGCTGGCGTCGGGTGCAGAAACACCCAGAGTGCTGGGATCTGCATAGTTAATAACCTCGACCTGTTCCTCTTTACCGGTATCTGCGTTGGTCTTAGTCTCATACTGGCCCGTGGGTGTTCCGTTAAAAACCTCATTATAGCCCTTGACCATGTCGATCATGTAGGTATAGTCAGCCGCGGTTGCGGGAGTCGCAAGGCGCTGCCAGCTGTACACGAAATCGTTGGCCGTAACGGCTGTGCCGTCGCTCCATTTCGCATCCGGACGGAGTTTAAAGGTATATGTGACCGTTCCGTCTGAGTTTACGGCTTTGTCCATTGACGCTGCCTGACCTAGCGCAAGTTCGGCATTTCCTTTGCCGTCGTCGACCCACTTCATCAGACCTTCAAAGAAGTGCTGAATCATGATGGCGCCATCAACCGCAGAGTTAAGAGCTGGATCAATTGTCTGTGGTTCGGAAGCAAGACATACTGACAGATCAAAAGGTGTTGTCGCCGCGTCTTGCGAAGGAGCGGCGGACTCTGCTGCAGGCTTGGAGCTGCAGCCGGCCATTGCGCTTGCAAGCATCAATACGGCAATAAGCAGAGCAAGAAATTTTTTCGTGTTCCTCATTTAAATACCTCCATAGATTTTAGCACTGCGGCGTCTTTTGGCATTTTATACCTTTTATACAAAAACCGTTCACGCCACAGACCCAATTGAAGTTATTTTAGCACATTTCACATGCCTTGTAAAGGTAATTGTTACATAAGTATGAACTTTAAATTACGCCTTTTCCCATAACAAGCAGTTGTTGTCGATTGTCGCTGTCATTTTTTCGGTATCTTTCAGCCATGAGAGGTACGAGCGAAGAGTGCTCCCAACAAGCACATATTGCTCATAATTCATAGTAAGATTATATCCATCAAAAATCTGTTTCAGTATATTTTCAGTCATTTGAGGCGTTTCGCAGATTGAAAGGATTCGGTCCGCAACCTCATAAACCTGAGCTCTGTTGAATTCTATCAGCTCTTTTATATCTAAAGCAGCTTCCGCATGCGCCGGGACGAATATTCTGCCCTCCATCTCCTCCACCCTATCCAGAGTTTCAAGATATGCGACGACATCGTATATGAAAGCGATTCGGTATTTTTCCAGCGTCTCGCGGCTTGAAATGCAGTCCGCAAGAAATACGGTATCGTCCGGAGTGCGTATTCCAATCATATCGAAAAAGTGCCCCTGCAGCGGGATGACTTCCAGTTCCTGCGGGAAACTCCTGTCAGTTATATCCGACACCTCGCTTTCCTCCGCCAAAAGGAATTTATGTCTCAGCTCCTTGAGCGGATAAGCGCCGTAAAGAAAAGACGGCTCCAATACGGGATGCCTCGTAAAATCCACCTCAATACCTTTTGCATAAATCGGACAGCCATACTGCTGCTGTAGATAGCGGTTTCCTCCGATATGGTCGGCGTTGGAATGGGTGTTAATAATTGCTTTGAGCTTCCAGCCTTTTTCGTCAAGTATCTTCCGTACCTTACGCCCCGCGTCCTTATCGTTGCCGCTGTCAATCAGATATACATCAGTCTCGTTTGGTTTATATATCCCGATTTTTGCGGGACTCATAATATAATAGCTCTGCGGACCTACCTGTACCAGTTCAAACATTTTGATTACCTCTTACTTTTTATTCTTTTCCATGCTTTCATGGGTTATGAAATCCACTAAGACTTCTTATCACGGTTTTTTCAGCGCGGACAAGCGGTTAAGCCGGAGGTGCAAGCTTACTTCCTTCTTGAACTGTTTGACAAAGAGTGCTACAATTTTAGCAGACATTTTTCGGGAGGGCTTACAAAATGATCGTTTATTTCTCCGGAACCGGCAACAGCCGTTACGCGGCGGAAGCTCTCGCTATTCGCCTTGGCGATAAGCTTGTCAGTTCAAATGAATACATCAAAGAGCGAAGAACTGCCGAGCTTTATTCAGAAATGCCTTATGTTTTCGTTGCTCCGACTTACTCGTGGAGAATACCGCGCATTTTTTCCGACTTTATAGAGAAGGGTAAATTTGAGGGCAACGCCGCCGTCTATTTTGTTATGACCTGCGGCGACGACATCGGAAACGCGGGATCGTACCTTAAAGAGCTTTGCTTAAGAAAAGAATTTGAATACATGGGCGTGGCGGCTGTGGTGATGCCGGAAAACTATGTAGCGGTATTCGAGGTTACGGATAAAAATGAAATAGAGCCGATAATGAAAAAAGCTGACGGGCAGCTAAAGTTGCTGGCTGAGTTATTAAGCAGCGCAAGCGTTTTCCCGGAGGAAAAGCACGGTGTCCTGGCAAGCTTCAAGAGCAGATGCATCAATCCTATTTTCTATAAGTCAGTTGTAAAGTCGAAGGACTTTCACGTAACGGATAAATGCATCAGCTGCGGCAGGTGTGAGGAGCTGTGTCCTCTAAACAACATACGCCTTGTTGACGGTGATCCTGTTTACGGTGAGAACTGCACTCACTGTATGGCTTGTATATGCTCCTGCCCGACGGAATCAATCGAATATAAAAAAAGAACCGTCGGAAAGCCTAGGTATTATAATTCAAAGAGCCCTGTGATAGATGACTGAAAAAGCATTTCTATTTGGAATAATATAACACAGAATAATACGAAAGACAATTAAGGAGGCAATTATATGCAGGAAGTATATGATTTTTTGAAAAACTGCGGGGTTTACTATCTCGCTACAACCGAGGGTGACCAGCCGAGAGTCCGTCCCTTCGGTACTGTGGATATTTTTGAGGACAAGCTTTATATCCAGACAGGTAAAGTGAAAAATGTTTCGAAACAGCTTGCCGCAAATCCTAAGGTCGAAATCAGCGGGATGTTTGAGGGTAAGTGGATAAGGGTTGAGGCAAGCGTTGTTGAGGACGACAGAATAGAGCCGAAAGCACATATGCTTGACGCTTATCCGTCGCTTAAAGGGATGTATGCTCCCGACGACGAAAACACACAGGTGTTTTATCTAAAGGACGCAACCGCGACGATTCATTCTTTCACGGACAAGCCTAAGGCCATTCATTTTTAAGCAAACAGCCATACGGGAGCGAACGCTTTCGTATGGCTGTTCTTGACCTAATCGGGATCTTCCGACTTATCCTCCAGAAACAGCATCAGAAATCCAAGCAGCATTAGAATGCTGCTGACAATAATTGCCTTCTCCGCCCATAGTTGTACGAGTTTGTACCCAATTATAGCGCCGCATACGAAAATCAGTATTATTCCGTAATACATCAGTCCTTTGCGAAGCAGTCCCCTGTCCTTTTCATAAAAATAGTCGCTGATGTATTGAGTTGCCGTTCTTAGGTTTCCAATACACATCGTAGTCGCTATGCCATTTCCTCTGATTGTTCTGAAGCTCTGCACCTGTATACCGCAGGCGAAGGACACCAGACAGTTAGATGGAATATTCATTGCCTGCGGCAGGAAGCCGACGACGAGCAGTATCACCGCTTCCAGCAATGTTGTAATTTGCATCCAGTGCAGCTTTTTCGCGCGAAGATATCGGCGTCTTACAATTTCAGACATCAGCACTCCGAGAGTAAAAGAAAGAACCGGGTAAAGATATGGCAGCGCGGTTCTGAAATTGCCTTCCGACAGATTTACTCCAAGCAGCAGAATGTTACCCGTCTGCGCGTTTGCAAAAACGTGACCGCGGCAGACATAAGTATATGCGTCCATCAGCCCGCCCGAAATCGCAAGTATGATTCCAAGCTGGACCGATTCAGAAATTCTGATTTTCTTTTTCAAAATGGCCACTCCTAAAAATTAAGCAAGTACGGGTATTGGTTTACATAATATTACTTCCCTGCCGCAAGACTTTTCAAGTCATCTCCCGCGAGCCGGTAAACCGTCCATTCGTCCATAGGTTTTGCGTTTAAAGAGAGATAGAAACCGATGCTCGGTTTGTTCCAGTCAAGGCAGGCCCACTCAAGTCTCCCGCAGCCGCGCTCGACGGCGATTCCTGAAAGCTCCTGCAAAAGTTTTTTTCCATAGCCTTTCCCGCGGTATTCGGGAAGGACAAACAAATCCTCCAGATAAATACCCGCCCTGCCCATGAAGGTCGAAAAGTTGTGGAAAAACAGGGCGAAACCGACTTCCCTGTCATCCTCAAGCGCAAAAATAACCTCCGCTTTCTTCTTATCGAATATCCATTCTCGCAGAAGCTCCTCTGTCGCGACAACATCGTCGGACATTTTCTCGTAAGATGCCAGAGCCTTTACGAAATCAAGAATCAGTTTTGTGTCCGATTCCACAGCAAATCTGAATTCCCTGCCACTAAACACATTCATGCCTCCGAACAATCTATATTTTGTCTTTTAATATAGCATACGGTAGCGAAACATTCAAACCAAAAGTGCGTCTAATTATCAAAGGCGGGAATATTAAGCAAACAAATCGGAGGAACTAAACTATGAAGCACATAAAAAAAATTGTACTGTCATTTCTCATTCTGTCTATGTTCACGCTTGCGCTGCCTATGCGAGCGCTGGCAGAAGAAAGCCTTGTCATAAGCGGAAATCCTTTGGCTTCCAAAAACGGCTACACCGATATCGCGGGCACTTGGAGCGAAAAGTGGGTCGGAACTTACGGTTACACGGATATTTTTTCGAGCGGCGACGGCCTGTTTCATCCGAATCAACCCATAACACGCATGGAGTTTGCCCGCTTGCTGCACGAAGCGCTGGCTATTAATATCAATTATTTTGCGGCGACAGATATCGGCGAATACTATAAGGATGTTAAAAACAGCGATGCCGGCGCCGGCGCGCTTTACGACCTCGTTTCTCTCGGCATAATCGACACAAAGGACAGCTTCCGTCCCAGCGCGGCGCTTGACCGCGACGAAATGGTGCATTATATAATGAACGCTTTTTATCACTTTGCCGGCGATAAGTACGCGCTTCCGGCTATATATGTCATGCCGTTTACTGATGCGGACGGAATAAAAAGCGGCTATGACAATGGCATCGTGCAGGCTGTGCTT
Organism: Oscillospiraceae bacterium; assembly: GCA_041891555.1. GTDB lineage: Bacteria > Bacillota > Clostridia > Oscillospirales > Oscillospiraceae > UBA2658. The sequence continues at coordinate 1,352 of JASDTK010000209.1, read as the reverse complement.
CTCAAGCTTGTCAATGGTAGGGGCGGTAATCTTTTCTGTCCACGTGAAGCCGCGACCCGCGCAGAAGCCGTAACGATAACGGGCAAGCTCGCTGAACTGCTTAAAACATATGAAAACGACGTAAGCGTCAAAGCTGCTGCCACAAAGGAAAACGGCGGCCTGCGGCTGACGCTCACCGTTTCAAACAACTCCGGTAAAGCCATTACAATTGACCACTCTTCGCAGCAGCTTTTTGATTTCAAGGTCTTTGATAAAAACGGAGAAACTCTGTATTGCTGGTCGGCCAGCCGTATGTTTGCACAGGTTGTGACAACGACAAAAATAGCTCCCGGCGAAAAAATCGTATTTTCAGGCCTTGTTGACTCCACGACATATGGAACGTTCAAAGCAAATATGAAAACGGCCGTCGGCTATATCACGGGCAGCTCGAAAGACTTTACGATTGACACAAACGGCTACTTTGCCGCCGTTCCCGCTGCGTGATAAAGCTATAGAAAAGCAAAGAATCCGCCCTTTTTGGGCGGATTCTTTGCTTTTATGTACCCATTATTTGCTTTTCTTCAGCTATCCCCAAGCAGGTTTAGCTGAGAAGTGGTTATTTTACTTCCATACTTTTCTTTGACGGATTCCCAGAACTCTGGAATTGCAGATTCGTGGTTTCCCAAAAACCATTCAATATGGTTTTTTATATATTCTTCCCTAATTCCTTCATCGTTCAAATCGCTTGGTATTCTTTGCATTCTAACATCGATTGAATCGAAACCAAAAAACTCCTGTTCAAGCCGCTCTTTTGACATTTTGATGTACTTTGGGTTAATATCAATACCAATGCAGTTTCTGCCAGTATTTTGACAAACACGTAAAGCCGTTCCAGAACCGACAAATGGATCAAGTACAACATCTCCGATGTTTGAACTAGCTAATATCATTCTCTCAAATAACCCTTCTGGCTTCTGCGTTGGATGCTCCTGTCTGTTCTTGTTACAATAATGCATATGGGAAAACTCCCACACATTACCTGGATTAGCTCCGCGCATATTATTTATTGACCTATAATACTTCTGCGGAACTCGTACACTATCTAGGTTGAAAGTATACCTTTTACTTTTGGTAAACATTAGAATGTCATCATGGCGAGGGCTAAATCCTTTTGTTTTTCCTATGCCCTGAGTGTAATACCAAGTAATCCAAGAACTAAAATGCATATCTAATTCTTTTTCGAGAATTGTATACACATAGGAAATATAACGCATTCCCATGAATACATATATAGTTCCAGTCGGCTTTAGAATACGGGCACATTCATTTATCCAATTTCTGGTGTTTTTCTTATTTTACTTATTATTATGACT
>JASDTK010000208.1:0-2472 GCA_041891555.1 Oscillospiraceae bacterium | reverse complement strand
CCTTTTCGACAAGTCAGACGTAAATTCTGCGGCGGGACGAGGCGGGTATACCCAACTCATCACGGTATTTTGCAACGGTTCGGCGACTGACGGAAATGCCCCTGTTTTTAAGTGAATCGACGATTGACTCGTCGCTCATCGGAGAAAGCTTGTCCTCGCTGCCGATAATAGTGAGAATGCTGTTTTCTATAGTATTTTTTGTCATCATCGGATGCGCTTCCACAGAGGACTTCGGGAAAAAATAGTCTGTCGGGAACATGCCCCAATCGCACTCAACATATTTATCCTTGAGCGCACGGCTGATTGTTGATTCACTCCTGCCCACATACTCCGCCATATCCTTGCGGCTGTACGGAAGCAAAAATTCGGGCCCTTCCTCAAAAAAGGCGCGCTGGCTTTTGAGCAGTTGAGAGGCACAGGCCATCAGCGTCTCGCAGCGCTGCCGGATGCTGTCCTTTAGCCACTGTGCCTTTTTCATGTTTTCGCCCAGAAAGCCGCGGACGGTTTCATTGTCGGTTTCCCTGTATATTTTTGAATAGGTATCGTCAATTATGATGCTGTCCGAGTTGAGCTGGTTGAGCTCCACCACAAAGGATTTCTCTTTTTTAAAAATCCGTATGTCCGGGGCGATGTATTCGCTGCTCCTGTGTGTCGCCTCCATCATCAGCGGCTTTGGGTTCAGCGTTCTTATGAGCTGCTGGGCGTTTACTACCCTGTGCAGCGGGATGCCAGATTTCTTTGCGATCTGCGGGAGCTGGTTCTTGCCAAGAAGCTCCAGATGATCCTGTACAATCTTCCAGGCATCACTGTCCCTGAGTCCCTTGCGCTCGAGCTGGAGCAGTATGCATTCGCGCGGGTTAAAAGCGCCGACACCCGCCGGCTCAAGGCTGTGCAGAAGGTCAATCGCGATTTTTAAATCGTCGAGAGAGATGTTAGACGCCTGAACGAGTCGTTCAACGTCATCATAATAGAGGTAGCCATTCTCATCAAGAAGATATATGAGTGCATAGCCGATATGTTCAATTGCCGGAGGCGGTTTTAGCATCGCATACTGAAGCCGCAGGTTCACTATAGGCGAGGAGTTATCGTCCGCTATTATATCCGCAAGCGCGGCTTCGTCATTTTCTCCGGATACATAGTGTGAATTGCGTCGGCATTTTTCAGCGTAATCTATACTGTCGAAGGTTATTACGGGGTTCTCCTCCAACTCCTTCATTAGATAATCGTAAAGCTCGGTGGACGGCATCTGCAAAACACGCAGGGATTGCAGCATCCGCGGGGAAAGTATCTGTACCTGTTCCTGCTCCTGCAGCTGCTGTGCACCGAAACCGTTTTCCATTGGCATTACCTCCTATCTCTGAAGATTGGAAAGGCTGTCGAAAATTAAGAACTACTCTGCTTATTAAAAAAATTATATCATTATAAGTCAGTTTTATCAAGTTATCACTTTCGGCTTTCCGTATTAATGGGGCAGAAAGAGCGACGCCGCATTAATCTGCTTTGGCTGCGGCGTTTATATTATCACAATTGTTTCTTTCTTAAAAAATCTGCTTTTACATATCTGCGTAAAAGCAGGTATATGGCAGGAGCGACTGTGGTACCAACTATCATTCCCGCCAGAACGTCGCTCGGATAATGCACTCCGACATAGCAGCGTGAACCTGCAATTAAAACGGCTGGAATATAGGCAAGCGCTCCTTTCCTGCCGAAAGCGAGAGTCAGCGCCAGAGCTGAAGCAAAGCTTGAGTTTGCGTGCCCTGAGGGAAAAGAATATGAGCTTTCGGAAGGAACGAGTACTTTCAGTCCGCTTATTACTTCGTAGGGTCTCACTCGCTCAAAAAGCAGCTTGAGCACCAGATCGTTCACAACGTAGGCCGCAAGAAGGCAGATGAGCACATCAAAGCCCCCGCGCCTCGTTTTATCCGGGATGAGAAGAATAAGTCCAACGAATATCCAGACTAATCCGAAATCGCCTATCCTTGAGAAGAACACCAAAATCGCGGTCAGTATCGGTGTGCGTAGGAAGTCCTGAATATAAATAAGCGCGTTTGTGTCAAAGCTCTGAATAAACTGCATCACGGCTTAAGTTCCACAATTTCGTTTTCCTCCATCACGAGCTTACTCTCGTGATAAACTCTCTTGCAGGCCGGAATAAATCCGCGTACATTTGTCAGCGGATAAATCCATGTATGCGGACCGATGTGCGTTCCGGGCTGCGGCACCGAATTTGCGCCCAGCCGCGAACTGTCGCCAAGAATGCAGCCGAAAAAGCTGTCGCCAAGATCCACCTTTTCTCCCTCGACCTTGAGCGTTGCGTTAGTCTGGTTGAATTTGCGATTCGCGGTTATAACGCCGCTGCCTATGCGCGCGGATGCGCCGAGGACGCTGTCCCCCGCAAAAACAAGAGACGCGACCTTTGAGCCTCCGAACATTACGCAGTGCTTGACCTCGCTGCCGTGACCGACACTGCAG
>JASDTK010000207.1:0-2491 GCA_041891555.1 Oscillospiraceae bacterium | reverse complement strand
GCCTGGGCAAACTCGCTTTTTGAAGACAACGCCGAATTCGGCTTCGGTATGATGCAGGGTGTGAAGCAGCGCAGAGCGAAGGTTATCGAGATGGTCGGGATTATCGCAGAGGATTCTGATACTCCCGCGGATATTAAACAGGCAACGATGGCGTGGCTTGAAGGCAGAGACAATCCTGCCGCTTCAAAGGCGACATCCGAGAAACTTGAAACCGAACTTAAAAAACGCATAGACGGGACGGGTAAAGCAGGCGGGGAAAGCGTCAAACTGAAAGAGCTTTATGAGGAGCGTGACATGTTTGTAAAGCCCAGCTTCTGGGTTTTCGGCGGTGACGGCTGGGCCTATGATATCGGATACGGCGGACTTGACCATGTCCTTGCGGCGGGAGAGAATATCAACATTCTTGTTTTCGATACTGAGCTTTATTCGAACACCGGAGGTCAGGCCTCGAAATCGACGCCGACGGGTTCTGTGGCGCAGTTCGCGGCTGCGGGCAAATCGATAAAAAAGAAGGATTTGGCGCAGATAGCCATTTCCTACGGTTATATCTATGTCGCACAGATCAGCATGGGCGCGAATTTTCAGCAGACGCTCAACGCAATAATCGAGGCAGAAAGCTACGACGGCCCGTCTTTAATCATCGCGTATTCGCCCTGCATCAACCACGGCAACAAAAATGGCATGGGCAAATCCATTGCGACAGAAAAACAGGCTGTCGAGGCCGGATATTGGAACATGTTTCGCTATGACCCGAGAAATCCTCAGCCGCTTAGCATTGACAGCAGGCCGGCGACCTCGAGCTATCAGGACTTTATTAACAGCGAGGTGCGCTATTCATCGCTGAGACTCGGTTTTCCGGAGCGGGCGGAAGAGCTTTTTACAAGAGCGGAAAAGGAAGCCAAGGAGAGATATGACAAGCTCGTGCGCCAGAAAGAGCTTTATACCGCTCAAAGCGTTAAAGAATAGAAATAACTAAAATGCGCTGCCGAAAAAGGCAGCGCATTTTAGTTATTGATTTTCGGATTTTCTTTCCTTTTCAAGACGCTTGCGGGCGTCCTTTTTCAGAAGGGCTTCGATTGGAATTTTTGTGATTTTATCTGGAAATTTACCGTCATAGGAGCAGACGGCAGTGGAGCTGCCTTCAATGTCGGAGTAAAGACGGCAGTGGACGCCTTCTTCGGGCGGGACTATTCTGCCGTTTCTTCTGTAAAAACGCAGGGTGCGCAGGTCGCCCTTTTGAGTGAGTTTGAAATAGCTCTCTCTAAGTACCCAGATATCGAAAAAAGTCAGTCCCGCGAGTTCGGCGGGAGTCGTGAGCTTCTCAATGAAGGCTTGCTTCATTCCGCGGTGCGTTTCCGTGTCTGCGCCTACAGGATGATTTGAGAGCGCGACGAAAACATGCGTTTTGCTGTGGCTGACCGAATAATGGAATTCTGGCCTGTCCGGCATGTGGGACTTTCCGGACAGCAGCTTAAATATTTTTGGCAGCGGAGCCCCGGCATAATCCTCGTACGCAGCCGCAAGCAGGGATACTCCAAAGGCTGACCCCTTATTCTTGCTCAAAGGTGGATACAGAGCGTCGCGCTCGTCAATGCCGCGGATATCCGCGTAATAAAGCCGCAAAAGGTTCGCCTCCGTTCAATCAGACAATCCGAAGCTACATGACCGTAATGTATTGTATCACAATATACTGCGATTTTGCACTACCATTTTTCCCGCCGCTATGTTATAATATATTAGTTATCGTGCATATTTCAGGGAGGTGCGGGGCTTTGAAAAGAAGACTGGGACTTTTCGCCGCAGCAGCTGCCGCGCTTTTCCTTTTCTCCGGCTGCTCGCTTGCCGGTATTGACGAGCTGTACAGCCTCCCGCAGGCACCTAAGGAATATTTGCAGCTTCAGGAGCTGATTGACGAGGAAATTAAAGCCGGAAGCGAATACTCCGCGCCGACAGCCGGCTCGCTTCGCCAAAGCGTTCAGCTTATCGATCTGGACGGCGACGGTTCGAACGAGGCTCTCGCTTTTCTCCGAAATAAAGACCTTCAACCCGAAATCTGCGTTTACCGCAAAAACGAGGGAGACTACGCTCTGGCTGCGACCATCGCAGGTGACGGAACCGCAATCGGACGGGTTGAATGTGCCGACACCGACGGAGATGGCATCTCTGAAATCCTTGTTTCGTGGGAAGTCAGCGCGGAGCTCCGACTTTTGAAGGTGTATTCCTTGAAAGATTGGAAGCCATCCGTATTGCTGACAGCCAGCTGCGCCGATTTTCAGTTAGGTGATCTGGATTCGAATGGGAAGACGGATGTAATTGCGCTGAACCTTGAATCGAGCGGCGGCATGGTCGATATGTACACCATTAGCAGAAACGGAAATGCTGCGCAGAAATCGGTTAGACTCTCCGCCTCTTTGAAGACGGCGGACCGCTTCCGAATTGCGGAGATTGCCGGCGGAATTCCGGCGGTCTTTATAGAAGGACCGTACTCCAA
>JASDTK010000206.1:0-2505 GCA_041891555.1 Oscillospiraceae bacterium | reverse complement strand
AGTTCAGGCTATAGACACTGCTATAACACAGACAGTTATCGCCTGCAAGTCTATGAGTACCAGCAAAACCGGGGCACTCATAGTGTTTGAGCGCTTAAATAAGTTGGACAACCAGATAAATACCGGCACAATAATTAACTCTGATACGACTGCGGAGCTTCTTAAAAACATTTTTTATAATAAAGCACCCCTTCATGACGGAGCGGTTATTATCAGCGAAGGGAAAATTGCGGCCGCAGCCTGTATGCTTCCACTTTCCAGCAATCAAAACCTGAGCCGTGATCTGGGCATGCGCCACAGGGCTGGAATCGGTTTGAGTGAGCACTCCGACGCTGTAGTAGCGATAGTATCGGAAGAGACAGGCGCGATTTCAATTGCCGTGGATGGGATGCTGAAACGTCATTTATCGCCTGAAACCTTTGAGAAGATACTCCGGAACGAGATCATTATTGAAGAAGAGTTTGGCTCCGAAAAGAAAAAGAAGTCGCTCGCGGACTACTTTAAGGTGAAGAAGCATGGATAAAAACAAGAAAAAGTCCAAATTACTGGATAATAAAATCCTATGGGCTGTGATATCGCTTCTGGCTTCAATCGTGCTTTGGGTTTACGTCACAACTTCGGAAGGCGACGTCATAGAACGCAGCTATGACGGAGTGAAGGTTGTTTTTCAGGGAGAGGACAGCTTGCTTGAAAAGAGCGGTCTGGTCATTTCAAATATCAGCTCAAACACGGTAAGCGTGAGAATTAAAACCACACGGCGAGAAATTGCGAAGCTTTCTTCAGCCAATATTGAAGCTGTCGTCGATGTTTCCAAATTCAGCTCCGCAGGGATGTACAATCAATCCGTTTCGATAATATTCCCCGCGGGCAGCAACACGAGCTCCATAGACATCGTCACAGTGCTCCCCGGAAGCGTATCGTTCAATATTGATAAAACCAGTACCAAAACCATCGAGCTTAAGGGAGAGTTCGTCGGTACTGTGGCTGAAGGCTATGCGGCACAGCCTATTAAATTTGAACCTCAGACGGTGACGATTTCAGGGCCGAAAAATGAGATCAGCGAGGTCGCGTACGCTTGGATTGAGGTAAGCAGAGATAATGCGGATAAAACTATTCAGATTTCTACTCCGTATGTGCTAATGAACGAGAACGGCGAAGAAATAAATATTGGGAATATCACTTTAAGCGATGAAACCGTTGCGGTCACAGTGCCGATAACTTCTACAAAGACTGTTCCGTTGACTGTGGATCTGGCTGAAGGTGGCGGAGCGACCGCCGAGAATGTTAAAATTACCTGTGAACCGTCCAGTATTACGGTGGCCGGAGACGCTGAAACGCTTGCGGGTTTGAACAAAATTTCGGTCGGTACTATCGACCTTGCCTCATTTGCCTCTTCGTTTGAGGATACCTACCAGATTGTTTTGGATAACAACGTGACAAACGTCACGGGTATCACGGAGGTTAAGGTCACGGTTCAAGTAGTCGGGCTTGAAACAAAAAAATTCAATGTAACAAATATATCGACGATCAACGGACCCTCCGGAAAGAAAATAACCGTCGTCACCGAAAACGTGGAAGTGACTCTGCGCGGCAGCGAAAGCGTTCTCTCCAAGATTGGAGCAAACAACATCAGAGTAGTTGCTGACCTCTCGGATATTGGTTCGGCAAGCGGAGTAATCCAGCCTCCAGCAAAGGTCTATGTGGACGGATATACGGGTGTGGGATCCATCGGCGAATACAGTGTTTATGTTAAAATGAAATAGTTTTCATGCAAGGAAAATACCTCGCTCGATATGAAAGGATAGCGCAAAATGGTTAAAAGTATGACCGGCTATGGCGGAGCGAAATCTTCAGAAGGCACTTATAAGCTGTCCGTGGAGCTTAAAAGCGTAAATAACCGATATCTTGATACATCGGTAAGACTTCCGCGGAGCTTCATGTATGCCGAGGAAATGGTCAAATCGACTGTTTCGGCTCATGTCTCCAGAGGAAAGGTCGATGTTTTCATCTCCTTTGACGTGGCTGCCGCCGAAGGCATCGCAGTCATTGCAAACGAAGAACTTGCGTTAGGCTACAAGGCGGCAATTGAGGGCATCGGGAAAAAGCTGGGGCTAAATACGGAGCTCACCGCCTATCAGATTGCAAAGCTTCCGGACGTTCTGGCTCTGGATAAAAAGGAGCTCGAAAAGGACGAGGCACAGAAGGAGCTTATGAGAGTTCTCGAGCAGGCTTTGGGAGATTTCGATGCCATGCGTCAGCGCGAGGGCAGAAAACTTTTTGACGATATTTCCTTGCGCCTCAGCACACTGGAGAGCTATGTCGCGTTTATCGAATCACGAGCTCCCCAGACCGTAGAAGAATATCGCGAGAGACTCACAAAAAGAATGCTGGAAATACTTGAATCAAAGCAGCTGGACGAGAGCCGTATACTCACAGAGGCCGCTATATACGCCGATCACATAGCGACAGACGAGGAAACAGTTCGCCTTAGAAGTCATATTGAGC
>JASDTK010000205.1:0-2505 GCA_041891555.1 Oscillospiraceae bacterium | reverse complement strand
GATATAATCGTGCTTGACGTTAAAACGGGAAGCGGCGCTTTTATGAAGCGTGAAGAGGATGCCTTCGAGCTTGCGCGGCAAATGGTCGCGCTCGGAAAGAATGCGGGTAAAAAGACTGTAGCCGTCGTTTCGGATATGGATGAGCCGCTGGGCTACGCCGTCGGAAACGCGCTTGAAGTCAAAGAGGCAATTGCTGTCCTCAAAGGTGAGGATGCGGGTAACCTGCGCGAGCTGTGCCTTACTTTGGGCGCCTGCGTATTAATTGAAGCAGGAATGGCGGAAAGCGAAGAAAAGGCGAGAGGCATGCTTGAAAAGTGTATTGAGGATGGCTCTGCACTCAAGAAACTTGCGGATTTTGTTGAGGCGCAGGGCGGAGATAAGCAGGCTGTCTATGACCCCACATTCCTTCCGAAAGCGTCGGTTACACGTGAAATACGCTCTCCGAATCAGGGCTATATTAAGTCGCTTCAGGCGGACAATGTCGGCAGAGCCTGCATTGCCCTTGGCGGTGGGCGAGAAACGAAGGACAGTACAATAGACCTGTCAGTCGGAGTAGTGCTGCATAAGAAGAAATATGATTATGTAAACCAAAATGACAGCCTGCTGACGATTTACGCTCATGACGAGCAGAGCGCGGCGGAAGCCGAGCGAATACTGGCCGACAGTTACGAGTTCACCGTAACGTCTCCGGAAAAAACAAAATTCATTAAAGGCATCGTTCGATAAATTGAGCATATATGCTATATTGGTTGCTTTAGCGTGGTAATTAATTAGCGAAAAGAAGTATTGACGTTGATTTGTAAATGATATATACTTTCGGTAATAGGTAAAAAGCAAATATCCGAAAGGGGACAGGGCAAGGTGAATATCACGGACTCGATATTGAGGCGCGAGGAGCGCGCGATTTTTGACCTTCGCAACCTGTACGAGCAGTACGGTTACAAAAAATACAAAATGAGCAAGTTCGAGGAATACGACCTCTATCTTGAAAACAAGAGCTTTCTTCCCAGTCAGCAGGTAATCACTTTTACGGATTTGAGCGGAAAGCTGATGGCGTTAAAGCCGGATGTGACGCTTTCGATTGCGAAAAACGCGCCGTCCGAGCCGCAGGAGCTCGAAAAGCTTTATTATAACGAGAATGTGTATCGTACACCGCATGGCTCAAGCGAATATCGTGAAATAATGCAGGTAGGACTCGAGTGTCTCGGCGAAATAGACCTCTACACCGAGGCCGAGGTTGTGATGCTCGCCTGCAAAAGCTTGCAGAAGCTCAGTGATGAGAGTCAGATGGTAATATCGGATATGGGCTTTGTCTCCGGACTTCTGGAAAGCTGCAATCTGAGCCGCTCTCTTGAGGAAAAGATTCTTAAATGCATAGGGCATAAAAATTCGCACGAAATAGAGCGCCTGTGCAATGTTTCAGGAGTAACGGCTGAGCTTACGGATACGCTTACAGCTCTGACCTCGCTTTACGGCGGGCTCAATGAAACTCTCGGAAGGGCGCAGGAGCTCGTCAAAAACGATAAGATGAGTGCTTCGCTTAAGCAGCTTAAGGAGCTTGCGAACATATTCCTGACAGAACCGGAAAGCTCGTGCATGAAGCTGGATTTCTGCGTAATCAATGATTTATCGTATTATAACGGTCTAATTTTTCAAGGCTTTATCGGCGGCGTACCGACAGCCATACTTTCCGGAGGGCGTTACGATAATCTTATGGAAAAGCTGGGCAAAACCTCGCAGGCAATCGGGTTTGCAGTCTATGCCGACCAGCTGGAACGCTGTGACCCGGATATAGACAGCTACGATGTTGACGTGCTGCTGACCTATGAGCAGGGAGTGGACGTATCAAAGCTCACGGCGGCTGTTAAGATGCTGACTTTAACGGGAACAAGAGTCAGAGTTCAGAAAACGAAATCAGACAGGCTCAGATATAAACAACTTTTGAAGCTGGGCGACGGGGGGCTGGAGATACTTGAAAGAAATGATTAAGGTCGCCCTCCCGAAGGGACGCTTGGGTGAGAGCGTCTATAAGCTTTTCGATGAAATTGGGTACGGCTGCCCCGAAATATCTGAAAACAGTCGTAAACTCGTCTTTGAAAACGAAGACAAAGGAATCTGCTACTTTTGGGTTAAGCCCTCCGATGTCGCTATCTACGTCGAACACGGAGCTGCTGATTTAGGCATAGCCGGGCTCGATATCATTCTTGAGCAGGAACCGGATGTTTTTGAACTGCTTGATCTCGGACTGGGCAAGTGCAGAATTGCCGTCGCCGGTAAAAAGGGCGCGCTTTTAAAAACAGGCAGAACGCTTCGTGTCGCTACGAAATTTCCCAACATCGCGAAGAAGTATTACACAGAACAGAGCAGAGAGATTGAAATAATTAAGCTCAACGGTTCCATCGAGCTTGCTCCAATAGTCTCGCTTTCTGATGTGATTGTCGACATCGTTGAAACGGGCAAGACGCTTAAGGAAAACGACCTTGAGGTTCTAGAAGAGATAACGGC
>JASDTK010000204.1:2654-16279 GCA_041891555.1 Oscillospiraceae bacterium | reverse complement strand
GTATGTGGTTCCCCATTATGTATCTGGGTTCCGGCTACAACAGCGCGAATGGCACCTCGCACGCTTTCATTATTAATCTGCTTAACTGCTCCGTCATGTACGAATTCGGCGCAAACGATCCCTTTTCTCTGCGCGGCACGCTCTCGTTCTTTGATGGCAGCGCTCTTGTCGACGCGGAAACCGACAGGCTTATATACCCCGGTGAAAGCGGCATCCTGTACATAATGAAGCTCAACACACTCTACGACGAAAAAGCAGGAACACTCTCCATTAATCCAAGTGAGATAGTGAAGTGGAGATATAACGGCACGCGCACAACAAAGGAAACCTATTGGCTTGGTATGGAGGACAGCGCTATTATCTGGCGCGGTCACATCATCATGTCGGATAACGGCGGCAATCTCATGTGTCTTAATCTAAACACACTCACGCTAGACTGGGTCCAGAATGTTCTGGACGATACAAACTGCACGCCTGTGCTCGAGCTCGAGAACGGTCACCCCTATGTATACACAAGTACATCCTTCCACGGCGGCTGGCGTGCTCCAATGAGCGGCACCGCTACCATTCCAATCTGGAAAATCGACGCCGAAACCGGCGCCATCGTCTGGCAGAAGGATTACAGCTGCTTTACCGAGGACGGTGTTTCGGGCGGCACTCAGGGCACGCTCGCAATCGGCAAAAACAAGCTTTCTAACCTCATCTTTGTACCTGTTGCCAGAACTCCGAAGGCAGGTACCGGGAAGCTCGTCGCGCTGAATAAGCAAACAGGCGAAGTCGTCTGGGAGCAGGAAACTCTGGTCTATAGCTGGAGCAGCCCCGTCGCTGTTTACGACAAGGACGGTAACGGCTATATCGTCTACTGCACTGCCGGCGGGTATATGTACCTTATGGACGGACTTACCGGCAAAGTTCTTGATTCTATGGACATCGGAAGCAATGTCGAGGCATCTCCCGCTGTTTATAACAACACAATAGTAGTAGGCACAAGAGGCGAGCTCATCTGGGGAGTAACTCTTACATAACGCGAGGCACGGCTAGTATAATTAGTTATGAAAGCCTAACGGGGTATTCGCTGCAAATCGGCGGATACCCCGTTATCAGTTGATGCCGGTGTTTTTTACGGCCGGATAAGCAGTCAAAAAGTGCGCTTTTCAGCCGTTTTTATGAAAATAATTCTTGCATTGACAGTGCAGTTGTGGTAACATAATTAAGCGCCGTGAATGGCGTACCCCCTATCCGGGTGTGGCGCAGTTGGTAGCGCGCTTGACTGGGGGTCAAGAGGCCGCAAGTTCAAGTCTTGTCACTCGGACCAGAAATAGCACTGAAAACACTATGTTTTCGGTGCTATTTTGTTTTTTCAGAATTGCCCCAAAGTTGAAGAAAAATAGGTCTATTACATATCTACTACATACTATCAAAATGGCCTCTCAAGGGTCAAATATCATTACATATGCGTATAAAGCCCCTCCGATTTGGAGGGGCTTTGTCTTAACCATCTATTGAAGGCCGCTGGGGGCGGCATGCGTCAACCGGTGTTTAAGGGGATACGGTTTGATAAGGAGGCACCGGAATGTATAACTTGAAGCTGTTTAAATAGAACTGGTTAGCTCTAACTTTTGTAAGGTAACTTAATGTAACCGCCACTATTCCTTTACTGCATTGTTCTAATATGTATATTTTTTTCTTAATAGTTAATTGCACGAATTATTTAGTCGTTTATTGACTAATTCTATCCATTAGTGTATGGTAACTATATCCTGCTGTATAGCTTCAAGGGGGGTATTTCATGGAAGGCTTATCTATTCGAAAAATAATAGACAAAATAACAAGTGGCGAGGTTAGAATTCCGTCTTTCCAGCGTGGATTTGTATGGGAACCTGATGATATTGCCTTTTTTATGGATAGCCTATATAAAGGCTATCCCATCGGGGCCGTTCTTTTATGGAGAACAAAAGAAAAACTTTTAAACGAACGAAATCTCGGTAGATTTGTGCTCCCAGATCCTATTAAAGATTATCCGATTGATTATGTACTTGATGGTCAGCAGAGATTGACTTCCATCTTTTCAGTATTCCAAACCGAATTAACCCCTCAGGTTGATATGAACTGGCGTGATATCTATTATATAATAGGAAATGACAGAAACGCACAGGAAATTCAATTCATACCACTTAGCGATAACGAAGTCGATTTGAGCAAACACTTTCCAATAAAGACACTGTTTGATTCTGTTCAATATCGCAAAGCTACTGAGACTTTAACTGATATAATAAAAGAGCAGATCGATAAGCTACAAGAAACATTTAAAGAGGTTATTGTTCCTGTACAGCTTATGGAGACAGATGATAAAAGCATTGTTGCTATAGTGTTTGAGCGAATAAATAGAGCTGGGGTTCCCTTGGATTCATTTCAATTATTAACCGCTTGGAGTTGGAGCACCGATTTCGACCTGCAGGACAAGCTTGATGAGCTTTCTGCAGAGCTATCAGAATTTGGTTTTGATGGCATTGCTGAAGATCAGGACTTATTAATGAAGTGTTTTACTGGTTACATAGTGAATAGCACTTCGCCAAGTGCTATGATGGACTTGACTGGAGAAAAAATTAGAGATAGCTTTGATGAGATAAAAAACGGCCTCAAATCTACCGTAGATTTTTTAAAAAAGCAGCTAAATCTTCACTCTCTTTTTTATGTCCCATACCCATCAATGATTGTATCCTTAGTTAAGTTTTTTGGGTCTTCAAAAGTTAGTGGTATACTTTACACGGAAAAACAATTGACACAACTTAAAAGATGGTTTTGGAGATCTTGTTTTTCTAGAAGGTATTCAAGCGGCGTAAATAATGCCCACCAAAGCGACCTAATTGCTATGGGTAAGCTACGTGAAGATGAGAATTTTGATATCGCGTCCTTTAAATGCGAAATTAGCTCTGATTTCTTTAAAGAAAACCAGTTTAATGTCAATACAGTTAATACAAAAACTTTTGTCGCAATGCTAGCTTCAAAGTCGCCAATATCGTTTATATCTGGTGCCAAAGTTGATTTATCCGAAACATTGAAGCTGTCTAGTTCAAAAGAATTTCATCACATATTCCCTGATAAGCACTTACAAAGATGTGGTAAAGAAAAAAAGGATATATTTCAATTATCAAATTTTTGCTTTTTAAACAACGCGGACAACCAAAAAATTAAGGATAAAGCTCCTTCAGAGTATGTAGAATTAATGAACAAGATAGCAATCCCGGATATCCTTGATTCTGCTCTTTGTCCTGCTGATACTTTTACAATTAATTACGAAGAATTTATTGAGAATCGCACCGAATTGCTTTTGCATTACGCAAAAAGTCTGATATAAACCTTTTGTATTGACAAATAAATGCCAGCCCCCACGAATTTCTCCGTGAGGGCTGGCTCTATCTCTGTTGTTTCAAGAGTTTCTTTAACTATTTTATTTGACTAACACAGGTTTGAGTTGTATGGTAATTATATCCTGTATAGAGCTAGGAGAAGGATATGTTCTTTTTTGAAAGGCCGCGGTGGAAGACAGTTGAGTATTCTCGTTCAGAAATAATAAACGCTGGAAGAATAATAAAAAAAGACGAGTCAACAAGTGAGCAAATAGTTCAAGCGACCAAAGTCATTGACAATTGGAGAGCAGCCCACGCATACCCTCTGCACGTCTTCTACATGCATCTTCGGCGAATGGCTTCAAATCGTACTGAAATTGTTGTCGCTGAGCGACTCAAGCGACTAGATTCTATTACTAACAAATTGAGACGAGAGCCTAATATGAGCCTTTGGACGATGCAAGATCTTGGTGGTTGTAGACTTGTTGTTCCTTCCGTAAAAGATGTATACTGGTATGCTAATAAATACAGAAATTCACGCATTAGACATAGACCCGTAAGTGAGTACGACTATATTTTATCACCAAAAAGGTCAGGATATAGAAGCTTGCATTTGGTTTTTGAGTATCACAGTGATACGAATGAATTTTATAACAAAAACATGCTGGTTGAGTTGCAATTTAGAACGCACTTGCAACATCTTTGGGCAACTGCAGTCGAGACTATGGGTCTATTTACAAAGCAAGCCTTAAAAGCAGGTCAGGGAAATGAGGATATTATCCGCTTTTTTGCCCTTGTTTCATCATTGTTTGCACTAAAAGAGGGAACGCCTGTTGTCCCGGGGACGTCCGAAGACGCGCTAATATTGATATCAGATATAAAAGAAATAAACGATAGAGAGCATATTCTAGACATCTTAAGTGCAATACGCGTAGCAGTAGAACATAAGAGTGGATCT
Organism: Oscillospiraceae bacterium; assembly: GCA_041891555.1. Classification (GTDB taxonomy): domain Bacteria; phylum Bacillota; class Clostridia; order Oscillospirales; family Oscillospiraceae; genus UBA2658. The sequence continues at coordinate 11,971 of JASDTK010000204.1, read as the reverse complement.
GAATTTGGTAGTCAAGGCTACTACATACTTATCCTAAATTATAATACACGCAAACTAAATATAAAGTATTTTAAGCCAAGCCAATCTGATGAGGCAAGCACAACATATGCCCAAATCGAAGGAACCCGAGCAGAATCGCAAATTGATGCTGTTTTAGTGAGCGTTTCTTCTTTCCAAGCGCTGAGAGCTGCATATCCAAACTATTTTTCTGACATAGGTGATTTTATTGAAACTGTAAGAACAGACCTTTTGCTGTATTAAGGTTTTATTAAAGTCCGATTTGGACACCGCCACGACAAAATAGCTGCGCCTTCATCGGCGCAGCTATTTTCTCTTCTACAACTATTACGTCCCCGTCGTCTCCCCCAGCCCATCCTTTGCATTCTCCGTCAGCCATGCCCGCTTTTCATTCAGCTGGGCAACAATCTCGTCAATGGCCTTACTGAGCCACGCCGTCACCGTAATATCCATTGCCTCAAGCTGTGCGAGTACGAGAGCCTTTTTTTCTGCCCCCATGCCGGAGCCCTGCACGGCCGCCTCCGCTTTCTGGACCAGCCCGGACACAATGCCAAGTATGTACTCCTTGCGCGATTTAAGGATGTTTGCCAGAATCGCGCAGCCGATTGCCAGGATAAGTGCGAGAGCAATGTCTTTGATGTATTCCATATTAACAATCCCTTTCTGAATTGATGGCGGTATCATAAATGATGCCGCCTTTTGTGTTTTCTGCCTTTGACTTGTCCATATACTTGCCGATAACGTACCCCGTCGCTCCCTGATACAGCCCGATAAGAGCCGTCAGGTAAGGCAGGGAGCCGCTGAAATCCCTTAGCACCGCGAGATAGCACAGCCCCAGCGTCGCGGCAGAGAGAACGACGTCGGCCGCAAGGATTACAATCGCCAGCACCTTTGAAAACGGCGTCTTTTTCATGCGCTTACCGCAGGTGTCATACCCATGGATATCAGCTTGCGGTCATATGTCGAAAGCTGGGCATAGCTGAGCAGACGTTCTACCGGTGGAAAAAGCAGTATACCGGAATGATGCCGAGCGACATGAAGAAAATGAAACAGCTAGAAGAAGAGAATGCCAAGCTCAAGAAGCTGGTAGCAGACTTGAGTCTAGACAAGCTCATGCTGCAGGACGTAATCTCAAAAAAATGGTAAGGCCTGCCGACCGGCGGGAGGCGATAGAGTATCTCGAGGCACAATATGCCGTAAGCGAGCGCCGTTCCTGCAGTGTACTAAAAACACACCGTTCGGCATACAGAAGAAAGCCGCAACGGGACGAGCAGACCTTTTTAAGAATGCGTATTAAAGAAATAGCCTCAGCAAGAGTTAGATACTGGTACAGGCGGATTCATGTCCTTCTGCTGCGTGAAGGCTGGGAGAATAACCATAAGCGCGTATACAGACTATATAAAGAAGAAGGGCTTAATCTACGTAATAAAACCAAACGAAAGCGAATCAGGACGCTTACGATTCTGGATATGTACAGCAGAGAATGCTTGAACATTTACATAGATAAGTCAATTAAAGGAGAAGCTGTGGCCTCGGTTCTCGACTTACTTAAGGAAAACCGCGGATTACCGAAGCGGATAAAAGCAGACAATGGCCCTGAATTTATCTCCAGGGCTTTAGATGCGTGGGCATATTTAAATGATGTTAAACTGGACTACTCAAGACCGGGCACTCCAACCGACAACGCTTATATCGAATCATTCAATGGAAGCTTTTGCGACGAGTGCCTAAATGTGAACTGGTTCATGTCTCTTGAAGATGCCCGAGACAAAATAGAAAGCAGGCGGAAGGACTATAACGAGTTCCGTCCGCACAGCTCACTAACATACCTTACGCCGGCCGAATTTGCCCTAAAATCAAAGGCTGAGGCCGTTTAAAAGATGAAATTTTCTCACAAAGACTGGACTCGCTTTTGGGGGACACCTCACGCCAAGTAGCTTGAAAGCATGTCCGCCATGTTCTTTTTTCGGCTCACATCTATGTGTGAGTATATATTGGCGGTCATCTTAATATCGGCATGTCCAAGCCATTCCTGAACGTCCTTGAGCGAAAACCCCATACTGATTAGGAAACTGGCACAGGTTATGAAAGCGTATATTGTCTAAACAGCAGTCTTTAAAAAGCCTTTGGATCACCTGTCAAAGCTTCTAGGCCGGACAGGATATCCGTCTGATGTAATGAAAAGTCTAGCCCGTTGACTTTGAAACTCCTTGCAATCTGTAAATCATCATAGCCACGCCGTTTCTGTAAGGCGCAAAAAGGCTTAACATACTGTCGGGACACATCACTTTTTGCAAAAGACGGGATTGACGAACTTTTAAAATAGCTATACTATTATGTTATGTACATCGTTTGTAAACGGCCAGCTTTCTATGACAAGCGAAATATTGAGGAGAAGAAGGTTTTTTTGTGTTAAAAGAGTTTAAAGAATTTGCACTTAAAGGGAACGTATTTGACCTTGCTGTTGCGGTAATTATCGGCGGAGCTTTCGGGAAAATCGTAAGCTCTCTTGTTAATGACATGCTTATGCCGGCGATTGGTATTCTATTAGGCGGAATAAGCTTCACAGATCTTAAATACGTCATCACCCCGGCAAGCGGAGACATTCCAGAATCTGCTATTCTGTACGGCTCATTTATACAATCTATCGTAGACTTTCTTATTATAGCCTTTTCACTCTTCCTGTTTGTTAAGCTTGTGAATTTGAGAAAGAAAAAAGAAAAAGTCGCACCTGCGACGCCAAGCAGTGAAGTCGTACTTCTTGAGGAAATTCGGGATATAATCAAATCAAAATAGGTTCGACATTTGTTCTCGTAAAGTACAAGTTCTGTATTTTCACAATTTCATCTACAGTGTATAGCGCCCTGTGTTACTTGAGAACACAGGGCTTTTTTCTCAAAATGAGGAACGAAGTTTCTGTATCAATGTCCACATCGGATTTAAAGGCAGGAGCGTTTTCTTTCAATGAATAAGTTTCCTTTCTAGAGCTGTCTAGTTCAGCCTTTGCATTAGTTCTCCTAAAGTATTACATTGACTGACTATTTGACTTTATAGTACAATAAAGGAAAAAGTAAAATGATGTCGAATAATGTTGAAAATCGTTTTTTGTAAAAATGATTGGAGTTAGTAATGGAAAACGAGATTTTTATAGGCCTTGTATATAACACCGCTTTGTTATTGGTTCTGAGCATAATCTATAATTCCATATTTATTCCAAACGAGAAAAACGTACTTTGGAAACACGTACTGATAGGTGTAGTTATAGGTCTTATCGGCATTGCGCTTATGCTGACCCCAGTCAAACTTGTACCCGGAGTTTTCTTCGACACGAGATCTATTTTAATCAGCGTTGCGGCTATGTATTTCGGTTTAATACCAACTGTCAGTGCTGTGGTGATAATATGCGCGGTTAGAATTATCATTGGAGGAGACGGCGCACTGATGGGAGTTCTGGTTACGGTTTCCACTGCCGCCATCGGATATTTGTGGCACGAATTCCGCCTCAAGTATGTCATGAGCAAAAACCGATATATATATTTTGAATTCTATTTCGTCGGGGTAATCGTACACATTGCTATGCTGCTTTGTATGTTTGCCCTTCCGCATGAGAAGATGTTTACTGTGTTCAGCCAGATGTGGTTCCGTGTACTTCTGCTGTATCCTATCGGTTCTCTCCTGCTTTCTTTGATTCTTTACAGCGGACTGAAAAACAACAGAATAAGACTGGCGCTCATTGATAGTGAGAATAATTACAAAGCGCTCTACTATGAAAATCAGAATAAGCAGTCACTGCTGAAGGCACTTATGGACTCGGTCCCCGACCTGATTTTTTATAAGGACAGGAACGGTATCTATTTGGGCAGCAATGCTGCTTTTGGGAAGTTCCTTGGAAAGGATGAGAATGAGATTATCGGGCGTACTGATGCGGAGCTTTTTACCAGAGAACGGGCACAGTCGTTCACAGATGTGTATAATGAAATCATCGAACCGGGCACACCATATAAACACGACTTTATATCTTTATATCCCGATGGAACTGAAGTTCATTTCGAAACTCTTAAGACTTCATATTGCGATAAAAACGGTACTGTGCTGGGCGTAATTGGTATTAGCAGAGATATTACCGAACGCAAGAAAAAAGAAGAAGAAATAATATACCTGACGCATCACGACGGACTGACTGGGCTGTATAACAGAACATATTTTGATGAGCGTACAGCTGAAATAAACATAGAGGAAAACCTACCCCTTTCAGTAATCATCGGAGATATAAACGGACTAAAGCTCTTCAACGACGCCTTCGGTCACAGCGAAGGGGACAAGTTGCTTATTGAAGTCGCAAAAATCCTCATGTCCTGCGTAAGGCCCGAGGACATAGTCGCAAGAACCGGCGGCGATGAATTCGGCATCCTACTTCCACGAACCGACAATAAGACTGCGCAAAACGTTGTTGAAAAAATAAAAAACGTTTGTGAGCGTTACTCCGCCAGCGCGAGCAAAGAAACCTATTACGCGAGCATTTCTTTGGGATATGCGACCAAGTCTATCTGTGAGGAGTCAATTGACAAGGTCATCAAATCCGCGGAAGAGGCTATGTACAGGAGAAAGCTGCTCGAACATAAAAGCCTGCACAGTTCGATCATATCTTCTATAAAGACTACACTATATGAAAAAAGCCACGAAACGGAAAAACACGCAGAGAGATTGGCGGGCTTATCAAAGAAGCTGGGGAGCATCCTGGGATTAAGCGATAAAGAGATGGATGAGCTTGAATTATTATCTATGCTTCATGACATAGGCAAAATAGGTATTGAAGACAGTATACTGACAAAAGCTGACAGCCTGACAGATGATGAATGGCGCGATATGAAGAAGCATCCCGAGATTGGCTACCGCATTGCGATGGCTTCACCGGAACTGAAGCACATAGCCGAATACATACTCTGCCACCATGAGCGCTGGGATGGAAAAGGTTACCCGCAGGGCCTGTCCGGCAATGAAATCCCCATATTGTCCCGAATTTTATCTGTCGTGGATTCCTATGACGCGATGACTAATGACAGAGTTTACAGAAAAGCCGTCACGAAGGAACAGGCGATAACGGAAATACTCAACAATGCCGAAACACAATTTGATCCTGAAATAGCAAAATTATTTGTCAATAAAGTTCTATAGCGCCACCAACTTCCTTAACGCTGATATACACCCATTTCTCCTCGTCCTGGCGAGCATCTACTTTCGCGGTGATATATCTCAGCGGGTCAGATCAGCACGCCCTATGTCTATCCATGAGACAGTCGGGAATCTTCCGCCCCCAGATTTTGCGGAGCTTTGTATTCGCATTTTTGTTCTCAGTTCTCTGGGGTTTATATAAAATACGATTCATTTCCTTTCGCCAAAGTGGGTATAAGAATAGGCCTTGAAAGTTACTATCGTATTAAACAATTTGGATAAGTATATTTCCGCCTATTCATCATATACTGCTACATTAACAAGGGTTATTTTAATGAAATATAATATAAATAATTACGGGCTATTAATCGACAATATCGATTAATAGCCCGTAATTGCAAATATATCAATTTGATTAGTGATAATTATAGCGCTACAATCAATTAAATAATGGTATTGGAAGAGCGTATGAACAGAATATATTTTGATAACGCTGCAACCTCCTTTCCAAAAGCACGCCACGTCAGCCGTGCGGTTTCCGACATGCTTGAATTCGGAGCGTTCAATGTCGGCAGGGGCGGATATGAAGAAGCATACGCGCTTTCAGAGCGGGTGCTGGATACACGAGATCTCCTCGTGCGGCTTTTTTCTGTACCTCAAAACGGAGCAGTCTGCTTCACTTCCGGTGTTACTCAGTCCATCAATCAATTTTTAAAAGGAACATTACGCCCGGGTGACCATGTAATTGTATCCTCAATGGAGCATAACGCGGTGATGCGGCCGCTGTGCGCTATGCAAAAGGACGGCGTTGAGCTCAGTGTGGCTAAATGCGCACCAGACGGCACACTGGAGCCTACGCAGATGTATGCGTACTTTCAGAAAAACACAAAAGCGGTTGTCTGCACACACGCTTCTAACGTATGCGGAACGATTCTCCCCATCGGAGAAATAGGCGCGATATGCCATGATCGCGGAATATTTTTCGCCGTGGACGCTGCCCAGACAGCCGGTGTGATTCCGGTTAATATGCAAAGCATGTATATTGATTTCCTTGCCTTTTCCGGACATAAAGGACTTCGCGGTCCGCAGGGCGTAGGGGGCTTTGCCGTCAGTCAGCCCTTGGCAGCTCAAATGAAACCTTTGATTGAGGGAGGAACAGGCTCCCGCTCGGACTCCGAGGAGCAGCCGGATTTTCTTCCCGATAAATATGAAAGCGGTACGCTTCCGCTGCCGGCTATTGTCGGTCTGAGGCAGGCGCTGATTGTCCTTGAGGAGGATGGTATAGAAGATGGATATCGAAGGGAAATGGAAATGACTGCCCTCTTTCTGAAAGGTCTTGAACAGATTCCCCAGGCAAGAGTAGCCGGTATAGCAGAGTCGTCAAGCTCACAACGGCTGGGAGTGGTCAGCGTGGACTTCTCGCCGCTTGATAATGCAACGCTTGCCTTTGCGTTGGAGCAGGAGTACGGCATTATGACGCGGGTCGGACTTCACTGTGCACCGCGGGCACATCAAACTTTAGGCACATTTCCTCAGGGGGCAGTCAGGTTTTCCTTTGGCCCGGAGAACACCCTGCAGGAAATTAACCAGTGTTTACAAGCAATCAAATATATTTTTGAAAGGGAGAACTGACAATGGCAGATAAAAATCATGAAATGTGGGGAAAACTCGGAATGGACCTGGAGACGCACGATCAGCTCTGTGCCGTGCTTCCCACCGCATTCGGAGATGTTTTTCTGAGTCAGGAGAACAGACCCGAAGGAATGGATTATTTCTACGCTGTGACGGCGGATATTCACGGCCTTCGCCCGGCGGAACTGCTTGAAGAACAGAAGAAAGGCCGTAAGGTGTTCGGAACCTTTTGCGTATTTGTACCGGACGAGGTGGTTCTTGCGGCTAATGGTATCGTTACGGGCCTTTGCGGAGGCTCTCAGTTCTGGGTGCCCGAAGGCGAAAAAGTTTTGCCGGCCAACACCTGTCCGCTGATAAAGGCGTCTCTGGGCGCAAGATTTGGCAAAACCTGCCCCTTCTTCCGTATTGCGGACATGTATGTAGGCGAAACCACCTGTGACGGCAAAAAGAAGGCATATGAAATTCTGGGCGAGGATGTACCTATGCACATCATGCACCTTCCTCACGGCAAGCGTCCTGAAGATATGGCGGCATGGTCTGACGAAATTCGTATTTTTATGAATGAAGTTGAGGAGTTTACCGGCAACAAAATCACACTGGACAAGCTCAATGAATCAATTAAAATCACAAACGAAAAGCGCCGTGCTCTTGCAAGGCTGTATAACTGCCGCAAGAAGCAGAATGTGCCTATCAGCGGACGCGATGCCCTGCTGATTATGCAGATTGCGTTCTTTGATGATCCTCAGCGTCTGACTCAGGTTGTGAACAAGCTCTGTGACGAACTTGAAGATCGCATTGCCAAAGGCGTATCCGTTGCGCCTAAGGGAGCGCCGCGTATTCTGCTTACAGGCACCCCGCTGGCCGTGCCCAACTGGAAGATTCACAACATAATCGAATCCTCAGGCGCCGTTGTTGTCTGCGAGGAAAACTGCACCGGTACCCGTTACTTTGCTCATGAGGTCAAGGAGAATAACAAGAGCATGGACGAAGCCGTCAGCGCACTGACAGACCGCTATCTGGGCAATATCAACTGTGCCTGTTTTACGCCCAATCCCGGCCGTGTGGACGACATCCTGCGCCTTGCAAAGGAATATCACGTGGACGGCGTGATCGATCTGAACCTGAAATTCTGCAACCTTTACGACACGGAGGGTTACTTTGTGGAGCGGCGGCTTAAGGAAGAGGGAATACCTGTTCTTGGTCTGGAAACCGATTATACCGACAACGATGCTGAGCAGCTGCGTACCCGCATAGAAGCATTCCTTGAGATGATCCGCGGCTGATGGTCTCCTATTATATCCTCTTTGACAGCCATGAGCAGGCGGTGCGCCTGCACGGAGAGCTGAGGTCGGCGGGGCTGCAGGCATCAATCTCTCCCACTCCTCGCGCCGCCAGTGTCTGCTGCGGCGTGTCCCTGATGATAAGCGAGAATGAAATTGAAAATATACGCGCATATCTTGCAGGCCATTCATGCGTCTACAAATCTGTTGAACGCATCGAGCAGGAGTTCAACGCGCGCAGGGATGTATACTGCTGATGAAATATATTGGAATTGATATTGGCTCGACGGCTTCCAAAATCTATGTTCAGGCTGAAAACAAGCCGCTGCGCTTAATTCTGCCCACTGGCTGGAGCAGCAGGGAAACCTCCAGGCAGATTGAAAAGCTGCTGCAGTCCGAAGGAATTGACGTAAGAGATAAGAGCCGCGCGCGCGTGGCCTCAACCGGCTACGGCCGCCAGGCAGTTGGCTTTGCCGATGACATTATCACGGAGATCACATGTCACGGGATTGGCGGAAGCCATCTTGCCGGCGGCGACTGCACGGTTATTGACATCGGCGGCCAGGACACGAAAATAATCAGCATGGTAAACGGTGCTGTAGCCGACTTTTTGATGAATGACAAGTGTGCCGCCGGCACCGGAAAATTCGTGGAGATTATGGCGAACCGCCTGAATGTTGATCTGGATGAGCTTTTCTCTGTTGCGGAAACCGGAACTGTCCTCTCAATCAGTTCTCTGTGTACCGTATTTGCAGAAACCGAGGTAATAAATTTAATCGGCGCAGGGCGAAAACGCGAGGATATCGCCGCCGGTATCGTGGATTCTGTTGCAATGAAAGTCGCAGGCATGTGCGCTAGGCAATCGCTTGTTCAGCAGGTCATACTTACAGGCGGCCTGTCCCAGAACAGTTTCTTCGTTGAAACGCTCGGTAAAAAAATCAAGCGAAAAATTATTATGCACCCTGATGCATGTTACGCTGGTGCTATCGGTGCAATGCTTACAGCTCAGCGCAGACAGGAGCACAACTGATCGGATGCGTGGAATCCGGTGTACAACTTAATACTGTATGACAGTCAAGAGTGCGCAGTAAACCAAAGGGTTGCCGCGCGCTCTTGACTGTTTTTAATGGAATGTGTTATTCTTTAAAAAGTATAGCGACTTGTTTTTGAGTATAAAATGTTTTAAGACAGATTATGGGGGGCTGCGGATGAATG
>JASDTK010000204.1:0-2644 GCA_041891555.1 Oscillospiraceae bacterium | reverse complement strand
GAACAGTTTTACCTTGGCTGCCGAAAAACTGTATCTGACTCAATCCACCGTCAGTTCGCATATTCAATCTATGGAACAAGCATTGGGAGTTTCGCTGCTTATTCGCGGCACACGCCGGCAGATTCATCTGACGGCTGAGGGAGAGCGCATCTATCCGGCGGCTAAGAGGATACTTGCAGATTGTCAAAATCTAAAGGATTTGGTGCAGAACGAGCAGGCCGATATGCCGCTCTCATTGGGCGCATCAACAGTACCGGCACAATACATCTTACCCTTTCTGCTGGCAGAATTCCTAAAATACCACCCAAACAGCCGCTATCTTCTTAACCGAGGCGACTCTGCTCAGATTCATGAGCTTGTGAAAACTGGCGATATTCAGGTTGGATTCGTTGGCACCATGCTGGAACCGGAAACTCTGAATTACATTTCGCTGGCTGAGGACAAGCTTGTGCTGGTGACCGAAAACAGCAAAAGGTTTCAGGAGCTTCAGAGACAAGGGATCTGGGGGCGCATGCTGCTGGGTGAGCCGACAGTTGCACGTGAGGAAGGCTCCGGCACTGACCGCTCTGTTCGGAATTATATGCATCAGATTGGCTTTCCGACCGAAAAACTACAAATCATTGCCCGCATAGATAATATTGAAGCCATTAAAAGTATGGTGGCCCGCGGTGTTGGCGTTTCCGTCCTCTCAGCCCTTGCAGTGCAGGATGAGGTTGCTGCGGGACAATTGCTACAGTTTGAAATGGAACAAGGAGGCCTGAAACGCAGCATCTACATGATATATCGGCGTGACATCTCCAATTTCCGTTTGGGGCAGCAGTTCGTTCAATTCGTTAGAAAACGCTCTTCTTTTAATCAGAAAAGCAATTTACCAAACTTTCCATAATGAGTAGAGAATTATCCGAGTAAATTGACATCATTGGCGGCTTGCAAGAGATAAATGTGTCTGGCTATACACCAGAAAGTATAGCCTTATATCAAGCCGAGAAAAAGATTATGTTTTTTAATGATGTTATCAGGAACGACGAAGAGAAAGGACTTGTAATTGGTATCCCTGAGAAGTTCAATGTAAATACTGACCAGGTTCATATTGATGCAAAAAATTTATTGAACTATCCTATTGAATACGCTTTATTTGGACATGGCTCACCAATATTAAAGAATGCAAATCAGATTCTGAATAAGGCATTTGGGCAATAAGCATTTTCATGTTCAGATAATAATTGACAGCTTAAATATTGCTGCGAACTTCGCATCCGTATCAGGGGTCCCCGAAACACACTTGTTCCGCCCTCCCCGGGGCTGGATACGGCTCTACGGTATCTGTTTTGTTGATATAAACATTAAACTTGGCTATTGGTTATTGGTGTCCTGGTATAGTAAAATTGTAACACATCTCTCTAATGTGGTATATTAACAGAAAGAAAGGGAGAGAAACTATGAGTCAATTTTCAGAAGAAATAAAAAAGAAAGCTGTGAAGCAGCATATCCAGGATGGCAGGACCATAGCCAGCCTGAGTGCCGAGTACGGCGCATCCAAAGCCGCCATATCAAACTGGGTACACAATTACCGCGAAGAATGCCAAACTAATGATGAAGCCAAAAACGAATACGAACTCATGCAGGAGGTTCGCAAGCTGCGACAGCAATTAGAAGAAGCCGAAAAGGAAAATCGCTTTCTAAAAAAAGCAGCGGCATTCTTTACAAAGGAAATTGATTAGAGGCTTATCGATTTATCACGGAACACCAAGACTAATTCGACATCCGTTGGATGCTCAATCGGATGAGAATTAATCCCAACTCTTACTACAATTATTTGAAGCACAAAATGGCGGCTTATCATGCTGGTAAAGCAGAAATATGCGATGAAATAAGGTTTCGCTAAATTTGCCGATTTCTTTTTTGATGGTATATTTGCCGACTGGAATATGCAGACAAAAATCAACAGATCGCAGGAAAGTGTTTTAACTGTAAAGATTCAGGTTGAAAGTGTTATCAGCAAGCTGAAAGATATGCTGGCTAACATTGAAAACAGGATCGGAAATTTTGAAACTGAGATGAATTTGCTTATAGCGCGCGCCTAAACGGGTGTGGCAATTTGAACGACTGTGCATTATCCATATGACCTGTAGTTTTTTCCATAATGGTGAGGATAAAAGATGAACGGACAAAATAGAGCTGATGTAAGAATTGGCGCGAAAGTAAAAATCGTATTGAAAATTGACCAGAGGACTGGAAATCTAACAGAGGGAACGGTTGAAAAACTACTTACCAACAGCAGTTCTCACCCTCATGGTATCAAAGTAATGTTAACTGATGGGAAAGTGGGAAGAGTACAGGAAATTATCGGGTAATTTGCTTATACTCCGCACCTCTAAGGACCTTTGCTACTATGACGGCTGACTTAAGGCCTATCAAAAAGAACCGACGAGCCGGATACAGCGTTCGAAAATACACTCGAAATTTATTTAAAGCGCATATAAAAACTTGTCGGAGGTACTTAGTCCATGGATAGAAACGTCAAATTAAAGTCCCTCAAGACAATTCTTGCAATATCATTTGTTGTGCTGTAGGCAGCATATTGGGTGTTGTTTTATATGTGGGAATTTCGAAATTTGGATATCAACTATTCCATAGGTGAGCT
>JASDTK010000203.1:789-2563 GCA_041891555.1 Oscillospiraceae bacterium | reverse complement strand
GGGAAGGGTAGACCTTTCCAAGATAGACATATTCGCTTGCGCTGATACCGGTTTCCTCAGAAAGCTCACGTACTGCACATTGCAGGGGCTCCTCTTCCTTTTCGAGCTTACCCGCCGGAACCTCTAAAAGGTGCTCCAGCATCGGGTAGCGGAACTGGCGAACGCAGTATACAAAGCCCTCTTCGTCGACAGGTATGACAGTCACACCGCCGGGATGCTCGACCACTTCACGAAGTGTGTGTTCGCCGTTCTGAAGCATGACCCTGTCGAGCGAGGTGCTCACGATAAGCCCGTTATAACCGTTAATATGGCGCACCAGCGTCTCAGTATAATCCATGGTACAAGACCTCCGTTTTGTTATCGCGTTATCTAAAATCCGAGGCGGTTTATCATGAAACGGCATGGTTCGGTTTTTTACGCAATAATTTTATTTATTATAGCACAGGACTTGCAGGATTTCCAGTTATTTTAACTGGTATATGGAGGCTGCTTGAAGTACAATGCATTTGAGGATTTTCCGAACTGATTCATATTATTTGGAGGAAACAATGAAGATTCATATCGCTACGCCCGAGCTTGTAGTTTTTGAAGCGGAGGAAGACGAGCTGCCGGATGAAAAAACAGCTCAGGAAACGGTACGCTCGGCGCTCGACGCGAACGGCCTTTCACAGTGGGACTCGATTGAGATCGAGGATTATACATACCGCGGCCAAAGGCTCCTGTTCGCAAAACCTATCAAGGTGTTTGTTCCGAGCTTCTTTACAAAACTGCTGGAGCAGAGATGAAAAAAGCCCCTCGCTTTTCGGGCTGCACACTTGACACTTGTGCTATAATATCTTTTACGGACACTTTTAACTGTTAATAAAAATATCACAATGCGGCTTTGCGCTTGTGATACAATGTCCGTAAAGAGCGGCCTCAATTCAAGTGAGCAGCCAAAGGGAAAGGAGGGACTCTATATGTCACCCAGAGCGACGGGAATCAAAGTCGCGGCTCAAAACAGAAAAGCTTTTCACGACTATTATGTGCTTGAGCGCTACGAATCGGGAATTGAGCTTTGCGGGACGGAGGTAAAGTCCATCCGGGCGGGAACGCTGAACCTTAAGGACAGCTACTGCACTGTCAAGGACGGAGAGCTCTTCGTCCGCTCGATGCACATCAGCCCCTACGAAAAGGGCAATATCTTTAACCGCGACCCGCTCCGTCCGCGCAGACTGCTTATGCACAGACGCGAAATTATGAAGCTTTCGGCCAGAGTGGCGCAGGAAGGGCTGACGCTCGTCCCACTGTCCGTATATTTCAAGGACAGCCGGGTAAAGCTCGAACTGGGACTGTGTCAGGGCAAGAAACTCCACGACAAGCGTGAGAGCGAGGCGGCGAGAGGCGCCGAGCGGGAGATGGAACGAGCTATTAAAGAGCGCAAATAGTTTGAAAGGAATCTGAGTATAATATGGCAAATCCAATAGTCACAATCGAAATGGAATCCGGGGACGTAATCAAGGCGGAGCTTTATCCCGAAATTGCCCCGAACACCGTCAATAACTTTATTTCCCTCATTAAAAAGGGCTTCTACAACGGCGTAATCTTCCATCGCGTAATTTCCGGATTCATGCTTCAGGGCGGCGACTTCACTCGCGGCGACGGGACCGGTGGAGAGTCCTTCTACGGCGCTAAGTTTGCTGATGAGAACTTCTCGCTCAAGCACACTGCCCCCGGTAAAAAAAAACACGTTTTTTTTGGTTTGTGTACTCACAAATCGTATTGATATAGCTGT
>JASDTK010000203.1:0-779 GCA_041891555.1 Oscillospiraceae bacterium | reverse complement strand
CAGGTATGGGTGGTCCCGGGTACTCAATAAAGGGAGAATTTTCGTCGAACGGCTTCAAAAACAATTTGAACCACGACCCCGGAGTTCTTTCAATGGCGCGCACGATGATGCCGAACTCAGCCGGCAGCCAGTTTTTTGTCATGCATAAGTCGGCCTCGCACCTGAACGGTCAGTACGCGGGCTTCGGCAAGGTTATCGAGGGTATGGACGTAGTCGATGCAATTGCAGAAGTTGACTGCGACATGAACGACAGACCGAAAAAGACACAACGTATGAAATCCGTGACGGTCGAAACCTTTGGCGTTGACTATCCGGAACCTGTCAAATGCTGACAGGGAACAAACAGCTTTCAGAATCGTCTTAGTATCGTAAAGCAATTGCCTTTCACAAGAACCGGCGCCTTAACGGCGCTCTCATGGGGATGTACCGGTTTCGACGGGGGTGTGGAGGCAGGAATAGCGGGCGGATGCGCCTACCATCCGAAAAATGGGCACTTTATAAATTAAAGAACAACAATTCTTTAGAATTAGTAGCCGCTTAAGGCTACTCGTCCTCCCCGGGAGCGCTGCGGCTCGGGTGCAGGGCGTCGATTAGCAGCGTCCGTGAGTGCGCAAAGCTTTGAGCGCACCATGAATAATGAAGCTACCTGACCCTAAGGCGTGACGGCTTGCCTTAGCTGACGGAAACAGGCGATTAGGTTCGCCGCAATAACCGTCTGCGCCCGGAGAAGTTGCTGTTAAAATGCTTTCGGACGGGGGTTCAACTCCCCCCATCTCCAC
>JASDTK010000202.1:12899-16682 GCA_041891555.1 Oscillospiraceae bacterium | reverse complement strand
GAACGGAGCCGCGATGACGGAAGCCGCTTCTTCAAGCGTCATTTTCTGGCGGCGCAGAAGGTAGTCGAAAATGTAGGTAATGACCTCAGTATCCGTTTGAAGCGTACAGGTATAGCCGAACATTTCGATGAAGCGGCGGTTCGCGTCATAGGAGGAAATCTCGCCGTTATGCACTATCGAATAGTCAAGAAGCGAAAATGGATGTGCTCCGCCCCACCAGCCGGGAGTGTTCGTCGGATAACGACCGTGTCCCGTCCAGCTGTAGCCTTCATATTCGTCAAGGCGGTAAAACTCGCCGACATCCTCGGGGTAACCCACCGCCTTGAATACGCCCATATTCTTGCCGCTCGAAAAAACATAGCAGCCGTCGATGTCCCTGTTGATTTTAAGGACCGCTCTCGCTATGTATTCCTTCTCGTCGAGCTGGCTGTCTCTCAGGCGGTTATGAGCCGGAGATACAAAATAGCGCCAGATGAGCGGCTCATTCGTAATCTTCGGTATCTTGCGCGTAGGAATTTTCGAAAGGTTCACCACCTCGAAAACCTCGTCAATGTACTTCTCGCATTCTGCCCGGCAGCGCATATCGTCGAAAAAAATATGCAGTGCATACAGGTCCTTGTACTGAGGATATATACCGTAGCCCGCAAAGCCGCCGCCAAGGCCGTTTGACCTCTCGTGCATCACGGTCATCGACTCGACGACCTTGTCTCCGCAGATACGTTTACCCTTCTTGGAAATCAAACCTGAAATTGCACAGCCGGAGGGAATTCTTACTTCGCCTTCTTTTTTCAGCATGGTCTTCACATCCATAAACTTAAAAATACAAACAAAGGCGATCATTATACTTGGTTTCCCATGTAATGAACGCCTTTGTTCGTAGGGATTACTATACAGTATATTAATAATGTTGTCAATATGATTTTATGCTGTCCGCCCCTGTTTTTGCAATTTTGTAATTTTAAATATTCATTTTCGACTTAAAACTTTAAATTCGTATATTTTGATGTATAGTAGAGGCCTTGACAGAAAATGCATATAGTGTTAGAGTATCGGCATATATGAACGGCAAAGGCGCCGCAGGAAGCATTTCTGCGTGTTTTTGTCGGTTTTTTTATTATTGAACATTTTTAACCGTAAAGGAGAATGCAATATGAGTTCAGTAGCAGAGATATTCGGGTCAATGGTATTTAATGATTCCGTCATGAAGGAAAGACTGCCCAAAGGAACCTATACCGCCATGCAGAAGACAATTAAAGACGGCAAGCTGCTCGACATCGACGTAGCGACCGTTGTTGCCAACGCAATGAAGGATTGGGCAATCGAAAAGGGCGCGACTCACTTTACCCACTGGTTCCAGCCTATGACCGGCATTACGGCAGAAAAGCACGACAGCTTTATATCCCCCACCAGCGACGGAAAGATTATCATGGAGTTTTCCGGCAAGGAGCTTGTACGCGGCGAGCCCGACGCCTCCAGCTTCCCCTCCGGCGGCCTGCGTGCCACCTTTGAGGCCAGAGGCTACACCGCATGGGATCCTACATCATACGCTTTTATTAAAGACAACACTTTCTGCATACCTACCGCTTTCTGCTCCTACGGCGGCGAAGCGCTGGACAAGAAAACCCCGCTTCTCCGTTCCATGCAGGCCATTAACATACAGGCCATGCGTGTGCTGAAGCTCTTCGGCAACGAGGATGTTACAAGCGTCAAGACGACTGTCGGCCCCGAGCAGGAGTATTTCCTCATCGGCAAGGAAGTCTATGAGAAACGCCCCGATCTCATTTATACCGGACGTACCCTTTTCGGTTCCAGACCGCCCAAGGGTCAGGAGCTTGACGACCATTATTTCGGCAGCATCAAGCCCAGAGTCAAGGAATTTATGGAAGATTTGGATAATGAACTTTGGAAGCTCGGTATTCTTGCGAAGACCGAGCATAACGAGGTTGCGCCCGCTCAGCATGAGCTTGCTCCGATTTTCTCCACCACCAATATTGCCGTCGACCACAACCAGCTTACAATGGAGATTATGCAGAAGGTGGCAAAGCGCCATAATCTCGTCTGCCTCCTCCATGAGAAGCCCTTCGCCGGCGTCAACGGCAGCGGCAAGCACAATAACTGGTCCATTTCGACAAATACCGGTGTCAATCTTCTTGAACCCGGCGAGACTCCTCATGAGAACGCTCAGTTCCTGCTCTTCCTGTGCGCGGTAATCAAGGCAGTCGACGATTATCAGGAGCTGCTTCGAGTCTCGGTCGCGACAGCCGCAAACGACCACCGTCTTGGCGCTAACGAGGCGCCTCCCGCGGTTATCTCCGTGTTCCTCGGCGATGAGCTGACGGAGGTTCTCACGGCTATCGATTCCGGCAGCGCTTACGACGGACACGCAAAGGAGCAGCTCACGATCGGCGTTGATGTCCTGCCTCATTTCCCGAAGGACACAACAGACAGAAACAGAACCTCCCCCTTCGCCTTCACCGGCAATAAGTTTGAGTTCCGTATGCCCGGCTCCTCCCTTTCAATCGCAGGCCCGAACTTCGTACTTAATACGGCAGTGGCGGAGATACTTAAGCAGTTTGCTGACGAGCTTGAAGGCGCGAAGGATTTCACCGCTTCTCTCAACAGTCTCATCAAAAAGATCATCAGCGAGCATAAGCGCATTATTTTCAACGGAAACGGCTATGACGACGCCTGGATCATGGAAGCCCTGAAGAGAGGCCTCCCCAATCTCAAGACAACTCCGGACTGCATGCCCAGCTTTGTATCCGACAAGAGCATCAGGCTTTTCACCGCGCACAATGTTCTCACCGAGGCCGAGATCAAGTCCCGCTACGAAATTGTAATGGAAAACTACACCAAGGTTATAAATATCGAGGCGCTCACAATGCTCGACATGGCGAAGAGAGACATTATGCCCGCGGTTTCCGCCTATTCCAAGGCTCTTTCCGACACTGCGAACTCCAAAAAGGCCTTTGTTCCCAATTCGGACTGCACTTATGAGACGGAAACATTAAAAAATCTTGCGCGCGGCGCCGCAAACCTCTATAATAAGACAGCCGACCTTGAAAAGGTTCTTCTCGACGCCAAGGAGCATTCCGAAGCGACGGAGCTTGCCAATTACTACAAGGATAATGTCATTCCCGCGATGAGCGAAATGCGCATCTCCGCAGACGAGCTCGAAACCATCACGGCAAAAGCCTATTGGCCCTATCCCTCTTACGGCGATCTGCTCTTCAGCGTGAAATAAACGCATGAAGCTAAGTTGCAGGGCGTCCCTTGAGATTAAGGCAGCATTTGCAACTTAATACAACTTAATCGATCCGGGGGCGGATTGAATTCCGCCCCCCAAATTTATTTTTTTGGAGGAAAAAATATGTGTTCAATTATCGGCGCTGAGGATTTCGAAATCCCGCAGGGCGAGTTTATGGAAGGCTTCTTCAAGTCTAAAACTCGCGGACCAGACATGACCAGAATCGTTGATACTCCCGCCGGCAGGCTCGGTTTCCACAGGCTTGCCATCATGGATACCAACGAAAGCGGCATGCAGCCCTTTGCCCTGAACGGCAATTTCGTCGTGTGCAACGGCGAAATCTACGGATTTCGAAATTTAAAGAATGCGCTTTCCTCCGAGTACACCTTTAAAAGCGAATCCGACTGCGAAATTTTGCTTCCTATGTATGAAAAATACGGCTACGAAATGTTCGACATGCTGGACGCGGAATTTGCGCTTATCATATACGACTGCAAAAAGAACCAGTTCATCGCCGCTCGTGACCCCATAGGCAT
>JASDTK010000202.1:11651-12889 GCA_041891555.1 Oscillospiraceae bacterium | reverse complement strand
GGCCTCTCTATTACGGCAAAGGCAAGAAGGGCGAAATGATTTTTGCTTCCGAACCGAAGAACATCATCGGCCTCTCGGACGAGATAAAGCCCTTCCCTCCCGGGTACTATTACGCGGACGGGAAATTCGTCTGCTACTGTGACATCGCCGCACGCCGTGAGCCCGTTTCAGACGACTTTGAGACTATATGCACCAACATACGCCACAAGCTCTCCATGGGCGTTGCAAAGCGTCTGGACGCGGACGTTCCCGTGGGTTTCCTGCTCTCCGGCGGACTCGACAGCTCTCTTGTCTGCGCGATAGCCACAAAGCTTCTGAATCACCCGATTCGCACCTTCGCAATCGGTATGGAGACGGACGCCATTGACCTCAAGTACGCGAAAATTGTCGCCGATTATATCGGCAGCGAGCATCACGAAATTATCATCAATCGCGACGACGTAATTTCCTCGCTCGAGACTGTTATTGCCGCTCTGGGAACCTATGATATTACGACGATTCGCGCCAGCATGGGCATGTACCTCATCTGCAAGGCTATCCATGAACAGACGGATATACGCGTCTTGCTGACGGGCGAAATTTCGGACGAGCTCTTCGGCTACAAATACACAGACTTCGCGCCAAATGCTGAAGCCTTCCAGCTTGAGTCGGAAAAGCGTATCCGCGAGCTGCACATGTACGACGTGCTCCGCGCCGACCGCTGCATAGCCGTGAACTCTCTGGAAGCGCGCGTGCCCTTCGGCGACCTTGATTTTGTAAAGTACGTCATGAGCATACCCGCCGAGACGAAGATGAACAGCTACAAAATGGGCAAATATCTGCTCCGTCACGCCTTTGAGGGCGGTGCTTACCTGCCGGAAAACATACTCTGGCGCGAAAAGGCTGCGTTTTCCGACGCTGTTGGTCACTCGCTTGTCGACGATCTCAAGGAATATGCCGATAGTCTCTACTCTGACAAGGACTTTGCCGAAAAATGCAAAAAATATACCTTTGCAGCGCCCTTTACAAAGGAATCGCTTCTATACCGCGACCTGTTCGAGAAATACTATCCCGGTCAGGCCAAAATGGTCGATGATTTCTGGATGCCGAACAAAACCTGGGAAGGCTGCAACGTCAACGATCCTTCCGCCCGCGTGCTGTCGAACTATGGCGGCAGCGGAGTTTAAAAACCCAAAAAAGGAGCGCATCGGATTCATATCCGCTGCGCTCCTTTTTTATTCGTCGAACATCCATGTTAC
>JASDTK010000202.1:0-11641 GCA_041891555.1 Oscillospiraceae bacterium | reverse complement strand
AGCTTCACCGACGCTCCATTTGTGGTTACTATATGTGCGTGGGGAACATAGCCCTTGTCGAGCATATTGTTTATCATGGCCGCCTCAAGCGTGTAAGCAATGCCGCGCCGGCGGTATTCGGGCATCACCTGCAGCATGCCCATCGTTCCCTCGGTATGAGTGCCGACAAAGCCCGCGATGTCGTCCCCGCAGAAAGCTCCTATCATACCGGCCTCAAGGCGTTCTGCTATGTAGCTTCTGTCCGATGGGTGGTCGTAGTTTTCAAACACGAAATCCAGCTTATCCATAGTCAAGGCCCTCAGCTCTATACCCTCTGAAATTCGAATGTCGAGTTTTTCCCCTGACATATAGGCGCATTGGAAACACACCATGCTGTGTTTATACTCATATTTTGACTGTAAAAACGGTACGAAGCGAGCCTGATGCATTGCTATCAGCTCGGGTCTTTTTATCTCAGCGCATATTCTCTCAAGTGTTTCTTCGCTTTCGGCGCTAATCATGTATGTATAGTCTGCATTCAGAACAACCACGCCGTCGCCGTGAGCGAAAACCACTTCGCCCGCGCCTCTTTTCAGAGCCTCCAGCATATCAATATGCAGCAGTCTGTCTCTGTTCAGGTATTCCAAAGCTTTTTCGTTCATATGTATCTCCTAAATTTTTATGAGTGTCGTTATTATATAGCCCTTATCTGTAATTATCAAGAAGCGCCTGCCGGTTTCCCGGCAGGCGCGAAAAGTATTTACTGTGGTCTGGCTCGCTCATTTTTATCGTTTTTATCCTTTGTTGCGCAGTTTTGCTGAGCCTGATCGTTCCTTCTGTTCTCCTGCTGAGGCTTGTTGTTGTCCTTACGGTCTTTTCTCATGTCGGCATCTTTGGCCATTTGTCTGAACATTCCTTTCTTTTCGCATTTTCTGCGTATGCCTTTTCGGCTGGTTTCGGTCCGCCTATCGAACCTGTCCGAAAGTTATTATTTCTCAATAAACGCAAAATATGCGAATTCAGGGCATCAAATTATTAAATATTTTGCTCCTGCGCTTTTAACACTGTCCGCCGTTTCCTAAGCTGCGTTATGTAATATAAAGCGGGCAGCAAGTACAGGTAACAGGCGGTGAGTATACTTGCCTCCGGCGCACCTATCGCCGCCAGCGGAACGGCACCCGCTATGCACCACGGAATAAGCGGCGAGATTATGACAGCCGAATTCTCCAACGACAGCGCCATATCATCCTTCGTTTCGACCGTATCACCGCATAGCTGATGCGTAAGTATCACGGCAAGTGACTGGTTGCAGCTTATCATGGCCGTAAAAACAGAGCTAAGTATATAGGCTCCGAAGGGATTAATCTTCTCCGACAAGATGTGTATGTATTTTTTGATTCCGGATAACAGGCCCGTCCCTTCAAAAATTCCAGAATATGAGGAGGACAGCAGGACGATTGCTGCGGGTTTGAGCATGGATACTATGCCTCCTCCGTTCAGCATTGCGCCCAGCTTCTCGTCTGGAGCCGTATATCCCAGCAGGAGTATCTTCAGCATGGAAACAAAGTCTGTACCCTGTACGGCCACGCAGATTATGCTTCCGCAGACTACGCTGACAACAACGGTAATTTTGACGCTCACCCTGAAAGCGGACAGAATTATTATCAGAGCCGCCGGTATGACGGTCACCCAGATGAGATTGAAATGCTCCGCGAAAAGACTGACCGTATCAGAGGAGGAGCCGCCCTTGCCCATTGTAAATCCGACAGCAAGATATACTGCGCAGGTCAGAACCAGCGGCACTACAGCCGATTTTATCATCAGTTTGACGTTATTGAATATGTCCGTTTCAGTAAGCTGGCTGACAAGCAGCGCGCTGGTTGACATGGGCGAGTTCCGGTCGCCAAAAAAGCCTCCCGCAAGGACGGCTCCGCCTATCCAGACGGGGCTTATACCCATAGCTTTGCCCATCATCATGCATATTACGCCCATAGTTGCCGCCGTCCCGAATGAGGTGCCCATGAGCATTGAAATGAAGCAGCAGAGAACGAAAGTCGCCAGTATGAAGGTCTGCGGCAGAATTACCTTTGATGCATAGTAGATTATATACGGTATCGTTCCCGCCGCGCGCCATATCGCCGTAAGTCCGCCTATCATAATAAAGACCAATGTAATCGTTATAACTGTCTTTATACCTGAGAATGTCATTCCAAGCATTTCGCGCGCGCTGTGCTTTTTAATTAGACCGTATGCCCAGAACAGGTCCAGCCCGAAAAACAGGGCGTAGAATATCGAAAGCCCGAACCCGACACAGCTTATAAGCCCCGCAATAAAGAGTCCAAGTATCAAAGTTTCAAGCATCGTTTTTTCCGCCCTTCGGTGAAACTATAGGCAACATCTTATCACTGAAAGAACGATTGTCAACAAGCATCTGCCGTTTTCGCGTATTTCAATAAAAATTGCAGTATCGAGGGCGCCTTATTCTGCGTTTTCAGTCCAAATTACTAAACAGAAAAGAGGCTTTCAAGTATTGACATTGATAAGCTCCGGCGTTACAATCTCTTTGAACATTTGAATATTAGATGTCTTCAGGGCAGGGTGAAATTCCCGATTGGCGGTAAAGTCCGCGAGCGCTTTAAGCGCAGATTTGGTGCAACTCCAAAACCAACAGTATAGTCTGGATGAAAGAAGATGTGTTAAAATAACAGGGCTATTTGCTCTGCTCCTACGCACCTCAAGTATTTTAACACCTGAAAGACAGCGGTTTTTCGGGTGTTACATTATTTTAGGAGTGTTTTTCAATGGAAGAAAGAAAACCCAAAGTAAAAACCGCAAACGGCGCACAGCCCCTGACCCACAAGCTGACTGTCACCGCCATGCTCTCGGCAGTTGCGGCTGTGCTGATGTTCATCGACTTTCCCATCCCGCTTATGCCGGGCTTCATTAAGCTCGATGTGTCGGAGTTGCCCGCGCTGCTTGCGTCCTTCAGTCTCGGTCCCGTGTATGGCATTATTGTCTGTCTCATCAAGAACATAATAAACCTCGCCCGCTCAACTACCTCCGGTGTTGGCGAGTTCTGCAATTTTCTGCTCGGCGCAGTGTTTGTTTTTTCGGCGGGTATCGCGTATAAGAGAATGAAGTCCCGCAAAGGTGCTCTCATTGGCGCTCTCATCGGCGCTGTCGCAATGGCTGCTCTGAGTTACCCCATCAATTACTACATCACATATCCCATCTACGCGAAATTCATACCTATGGAAGGTATAGTTGGAATGTATCAGGCGATACTCCCGAGTGTAAAGACTCTTTCCGATTGTCTCCTCGTCTTCAACGTGCCTTTTACTTTAGTTAAGGGAATGCTTGATGTTGCAATCACCTTTCTGATATACAAAAAGCTCTCGCCCATCCTGCATAAATAAAGCCAGTCTCTGACAAAAACCGAAGCCTTCCATTTTGGAAGGCTTCGCAGGTTTCTGTTATTTCAGCTTGCTGACGTATTCGACAAGCGGAAGGGTCGCCGCCATGTCAGTATAGTCGACCTTGTCGCCTGCGCTCCGGAGCATTGCTCTATCGTCTTCCGTAAGCTCCTCTTCCTTTTTCTTGGAAATCGAGCCTACGACCATCTTCATAATCAAGCGGTGCATGAATTTGAGACTTTTGAAATCAAGACTGCCGCGGAAGCTGAAAATATGCGTGGCTTTCATTAAGTCCTTCGGCAGAGCTTTATTAACGCCTTTAAGAATCTGCTGAGCGTTCGCGGCGACAGTCGGGTCGCCTATACCGACGGTAAACACGACAAGATTCTTTCCCGCAAGCGCTTCCGCGTTTGATTTTAGAAATTTGATGCCATTTACTTTTCCGGCATACAGCCCACCGCCGAAAATGATGGTACCGTACTTTCCGAAATCCAGCCCCTTCGAAAGCGAGAGATCATGCAGATCCGCATCAAGAACGCCTGCAATGTGCTGGGCATACAGCTTCGTCGAGCCGTAGTTGGAGCAATATATAACAGCCGTTTTCGCCATTATTAAACACCTCTGTTCCAGTTTTTTAGGTAATTCCGCGCATTTATTGTTTGTCATATTTGATTTGACTATATCACAAGCTTGTTTTCAATGCCATATATATGTGAATTTTCTATAATTTTAAATTGAATTACCCGAAAAATTAAAATTCTCTTGAAATCGGGGAATTCTTGTGTTATTATTTGCTTTGCAACTGTAACTATTAAAGAGGCCTGCCTCTTTTTCATTGAAAGGATTGTAGTTTATGAAACTTGCCCTCACAATACTCCAGCTCTTCACTTGCTTATTTATGACCTGTGTCGTTTTGCTTCAGTCGGGCAAACGTTCCGGCCTTTCCGGAGCTATCGCCGGCGGCGCTGACACCTTCCTTACGAAGTCAAAGGCGGTAACATGGGACGCGAAGCTTGCCAAAATGACCAAATGGGTCGGGCTTGCATTTGTTATCCTTACTTTGGCTCTCAACCTTATAAAATAAGCTAAAGCTTAACAGCAAGCCGGCGGTGAATGTTCACCGCCGGTTTGCTGTTTTATTTTCTTATTCGCGCTCGTCCATCGGAATATAAGGCTCCTGCTCGAAGGCCGCTCGATACGCGGGACGGATAATCTTGCTGCAGGTCATCACTTCTTCGATACGATGCGAGCACCAACCGGCGATACGCGCAATCGCGAAAAGCGGGGTATAGAGATCCTCCGGAATACCCAGCATCTTATAGACGAGTCCGGAATACATATCCACATTCGCGCAGATTGGCACGGTAAGCTTCTTACGTTCCATGATTATTGGAATACCCAGACGCTCAACGTCCTGCATCAGCTGGAACTGTTCACCATAGCCTTTCTTCTCCGCTGTTTCCGCCGCATACTTTTTTATCAGCTCTGCCCTAGGATCGGAAAGCGTGTAAACCGCGTGACCAAGCCCGTAAATTTTCTTCGAGCCGTCGCCCGCTTCGCCGTCCATTATTTTTTCCAAATAGGCTTTAAGCTCGTCATCGTCCCTATAGTCATGAACGTTTTCGGAGATATATCTGAACATTTCCATGACCTTGGCGTTCGCGCCTCCGTGGAGGGGACCCTTCAGAGAATTCACGGCAGCCGCTATCGCGCTGTAAGTATCGGTTCCGGAGGAGGAGAGGACGCGGCAGGCAAATGTTGAGTTATTTCCTGCGCCGTGCTCGGCGTGGAGAATGAGCATAAGGTCGAGAAGATGCGCCTCTTCTTCCGTATAAGCCTTGTCCTTGCGCAGCATACGCAGGAAATTCTCGGAAACCGAAAGATTCTCTCTCGGTACATGCAGGTAAAGTGATTTCCCGTCATAATGGTGGCGCTTCACAGCATAGGCGTTAGCCACGATGACCGGAAAACGTCCAATCAGCTCGATGGACTGGCGCACAAGATTCTCAATCGAAATAGCGTCAGGATTTTCGTCATAGGAGTACAGCGCAAGCACGCTTCTCGCGAGCTTGTTCATAACGTTTTTGCTGGGCGCTTTAAGTATCATGTCCTCGGTGAAGTTCTGAGGAAGCATTCTCGCCCGGGAAAGCACGGCGTCGAATTGTTCGAACTGCTTTATATTGGGCAGACTTCCTATCAGGAGCAGGTATGCAACCTCTTCAAAGCCAAAGGTTCCCGACGCGGAATGTTCGGCTATGATATCTTCAACGTCGATTCCCCGGTAATAGAGCTTGCCGGGTATTGGCACTCGACCGCCATCCTGCATGTAGTAGCCCTGTACGCTGCCGATACGCGTAACGCCTGCCATGACGCCGGTACCGTCATCGTTTCTAAGCCCTCTTTTAATCGCATGGTTCCTGTATTGGTCACTTTCGATCGTGTATGCGTTGCGTATATCGCCGCAGAGATCGGATACATAACCCTTCAGAACATCGCTTGAAATCTCCAAATCCAGCCCTCCTTTTCCGGTTTTCCAATCGGTTACCGCTAATTATACACATTAAATCGTTGATATGCAAGTTGTATTTTATAATTATTCAAAATGCCACTATTATCCCGATGCGTACATTAAATATTTATGCGTTTTTGCAATTAATAGAATCATTCCTGCAAACATCTTGTCAATCGGTGTATTTATGATATACTATCTAGCGAAAACAGAGCAAAGGTGAATGCTATGATAAGACTGATAAATAACGGAGTTCTTCTGAACAGCGGAGTTCCCGTGGAGGCTCCCGCCTCTTTGCAGGATTTCACTGAGGCGCGTGCAAAAACCATCTCTTACCGCATACTTAAACAGCATGATATTTCTAAGGACGCCGAGAGCCTGAGGCTGAAGTTTGACAGCCTCATCTCTCACGACATCACATATGTGGGCATTATCCAGACCGCGAAAGGCAGCGGGCTCACGCGCTTCCCCGTTCCCTATGTTATGACAAACTGCCACAACAGCCTCTGCGCCGTCGGCGGCACGATAAACGAGGACGACCACGTTTTCGGGCTCTCCGCCGCTAAAAAATTCGGCGGTATCTATGTCCCCGCGAATGTTGCCGTTATACATCAGTACGCGCGGGAAATGATGTCCGGCTGCGGGCGAATGATACTCGGGAGCGACAGCCATACGCGTTACGGCGCGATGGGCACGATGGGCATCGGCGAGGGCGGCCCCGAAATTGTAAAACAACTGCTTTCTAATACTTATGACGTTAAACGACCCGAAATAGTTCTTGTCTACCTAACGGGTACGCCCCGGCACGGAATCGGCCCGCATGACGTTGCAATAGCTCTCTGCGGAGCAGTATACTCAAACGGCTTTGTCAAAAACAAGGTTTTAGAGTTTGTAGGCCCCGGAATTTGTAATCTTCCGATGGATTTTCGCATCGGAATCGACGTTATGACCACAGAAACCGCCTGTCTCAGTTCAATCTGGGAAACTGACGCTACTGTCGAGGAATTCTACGCCGCTCACGGCAGAGCGGATGACTATAAAGCACTTTCGCCGGAGGACGGCGCTTATTATGACTCCATGATAGAGATAGACCTCTCTGTTGTCGAACCGATGGCTGCGCTCCCCTTCCACCCGTCGAAGGCCTACACAATACGCGAGCTAAAGCAGAACGCGGGCGATATTCTGCGTCAGGTCGAGCTTGACGCGGAAAAATCGCTTTCTGGCGGAGTAAAACTGCACCTCACGGATAAAATCGTAAACGGAAAAATCACAGTCGATCAGGGCGTTATCGCCGGCTGTGCGGGAGGAATGTACGATAACATCGCGGAGGCGGCGGCGATACTCAGCGGCGCTTCCGTAGGCGACGGATATTTCTCGCTTTCAGTCTATCCGCCAAGCATCCCCGTAAACCTCGAACTGATTCGAAACGGCGTTCAACAGAGCCTTATGGAATCGGGCGCGCTCTTTAAATCCTGCTTCTGCGGGCCTTGCTTCGGTGCGGGCGACGTACCCTCGAACAACGCCCTTTCTATTCGCCACACGACGAGGAATTTCCCGAACCGCGAGGGTTCAAAGCCCTCGGACGGACAGATTTCCGGCGTTATGCTCATGGACGCGCGTTCGATTGCGGCAACTGCGAAAAACAAGGGTGTTCTGACGAGCGCTGCGGATATTGATTATAAAGAACCTGCGCCGAATAAATACTTCTTTGATAAAACCGTCTATGAAAAGCGCGTATACTTCGGCTTCGGCAAAGGGAACAACGCTGTTGACTTAAAAATGGGTCCGAACATTGCCGAGTGGCCTAAGATACCCGCTCTTGCGGATAACGCTTTAATTCAGCTTGCCAGCGTAATACACGACGAGGTCACAACGACGGATGAGCTTATTCCCTCCGGCGAAACCTCCTCCTACCGTTCTAATCCGATGAAGCTCGCCTCCTTCACGTTGTCCCGCCGTGACCCCGAATATGTCGGGAGGGCAAAGGCAACAGCGGCTTTGGAAGCACAGCGAACTGAGGGCAATTATCCCGACGAGCTTTTGAAGGTTATTAAGAAACTCGGTCTGTCGGCTGATACGCTTAAAAGCACGGCGGTCTCGAGCGCGATATTCGCGAAGAAGCCGGGTGACGGCTCCGCCCGAGAGCAGGCTGCCTCATGCCAGCGTGTACTCGGCGGCGGCGCGAACATCTGCTATGAATTTGCAACTAAGCGTTATCGCTCTAACTGCATCAACTGGGGCATACTGCCCTTGACTATCGACAGAAGCATAAACTTTGACTTTTTACCCGGAGACTGGATTTATATTCCGGAAGTGCGTAAAGCGGTGGAACAGGGAACAGAAAGCATCCCCGCAAAGGTTCTCTCGAAGTTCGGTACGACCGACATTATTCTTAACCTTTCGGGACTGACCGCAGACGAAAGAGAAATCATTCTCTGCGGCTGCCTCATGAACTACTACGCCGCACATAAAGCTGACTGAGATTTAATTTTTGAGGAGTATTCAGATGTCAAAGATACCTATGAACACTATCGTCGAGATGGACGGCGACGAGATGACCCGCATTCTCTGGAAAATGATTAAGGACGAGCTCCTGTCCCCCTTTGTTGAGCTAAATACCGAATATTACGATTTGGGTCTTCCCAAGCGTGACGAAACAAATGACCAAATAACCGTAGACTCGGCAAACGCTATTAAGAAACATCACGTCGGGGTCAAGTGTGCGACAATTACCCCGAACGCTCAGCGTGTCGAGGAATATAAGCTTAAGGAAATGTGGAAAAGTCCTAACGGTACAATCCGCGCGATACTCGACGGAACTGTTTTCCGCGCACCGATTCTGACCGAAAGCATTAAGCCCTATGTTAAGGGCTGGGTTAAACCCATAACCATTGCCCGTCATGCCTACGGCGACGTTTATAAGGCAACGGAGTACCGTGTTCCCGGCAAGGGAAAGGCGGAACTTGTGTTCACAGGCGAAAACGGCGAAACCTTCCGCAAGACCATCTATGACTTCGAGTGCGCCGGCGTTCTTCAGGGACAATACACCAAGGACAGCTCGATTGAATCCTTCGCTCACGCTTGTTTCGGATACGCTCTCGACACTAAGCAGGATCTCTGGTTTGCTACGAAGGACACCATCTCAAAGCAGTATGACCAGACCTTCAAGCTCATTTTCGCGGACATCTTCGAGAAGGAATACAAGGCGCGCTTTGAAAAAGCCGGCATTGAGTATTTCTATACGCTGATTGACGACGCCGTTGCGCGCGTCATCCGTTCCGAGGGAGGGTTCATCTGGGCCTGCAAGAACTACGACGGCGACGTTATGAGTGACATGGTCTCCACCGCCTTCGGCTCTCTTGCGATGATGACAAGCGTTCTCATTTCCCCTGACGGCAACTACGAGTTCGAAGCGGCGCACGGCACGATTACCCGCCACTATTATAAATACCTCAAGGGCGAAAAGACAAGCTCAAACCCCATTGCAACCATTTTCGCATGGAGCGGCGCGCTCCGCAAACGCGGCGAGCTGGACGGCAACAAGCCCCTTTCGAATTTTGCGGATAGGCTGGAGAAAGCCTGTCTCGACACCATTGAGTCAGGCGTGATGACCGGCGATCTCGCGGAGCTTTGCGATAAAAAGGACATCAGAAAGGTCAACAGCGCAGAATTCATAGCCGCTATAAGAGCAAACCTTGAAAAGCTGATGTAAAAGCTCAATTTATACCCAAAATCTGCACGCCGAAAAGGTGTGCGGATTTTTTTATTTCAGGTATTGACAAAGAGCGTACGCCGTGGTATGTTGGTTTCACGGTTAATTACTATACTAACTAACCAGTCAACATGAAGGAGGTCTTTAAAGTGACCTTTCAGGATGAACGGCCTATCTTTCTTCAGCTCGCCGAGCAGCTGGAGGAGGGCATACTCTCCGGCGCATATCCGGAGGAGAGCCGAGTTCCGTCTATCACCGAGTATTCGGTGACTTACAAAATAAACCCCGCCACCGCGCTCAAGGGTATAAACCTGCTGGTGGATTCGGGACTGCTTTACAAGAAAAGAGGTTTGGGTATGTACGTTTCCACAGGCGCGAAGGATACGCTGAAAACTCAGCGCCGCGACAAGTTCTATCACGACTACATTGAGCGTCTTGTACGCGAGGCAAAAAATCTGGGGCTTGACGCCTCTGAGCTGACAAGCATGATTGAAAGAGGGTTTGAAGATGTCGATTGAAATCAAAAACGTAACCAAGCGCTTTGGCGACACCTGCGCGCTGGATAATGTGACTCTTACGTTTGGAGACGACAAGATTTACGGGCTGCTCGGGAACAACGGTGCCGGCAAGACAACGCTTATGAGTATTCTGACGGGACGCCAGAATCCTACTGAGGGCGCGGTCGCGATAGACGGCGAGTCGATTGTGAACAACGACTCCGCGCTGGGCAAGGTTTTCCTTGTCGCCGAGCAGAACATGTTCCCCGAGGATATGAAGGTTTGCAAAGCCTTAAAAACGGCGGAGCTGTTCTATCCGGATTTTGACCGCGCCTACGCCGAAAACCTGGCTAAAAAGTTTGCCCTTAACACAAAGAAGAAAATCAAGGCTCTGTCTACCGGTTACTCCTCGATTTTTCGTCTGATACTGGGGCTTTCGGTAAACACGCCTTATCTTATTTTTGACGAGCCGGTACTGGGACTTGACGCGCAGCACCGCGACATGTTCTACCGTGTCCTTTTGGAAAAATACGCCGAGCGCCCCTGTACAGTCATCGTCTCCACCCATCTGATTGCCGAAGCTGCCGACCTTATCGAGCACGCGGTCATCATACGCGACGGCAGGATATTGAGGGACTGCCCCCGCGAGGAGCTTACAGCCGAGGCTTACGCCGTATCCGGACCTGCGGGTCTTGTCGATAAATATCTCGACGGAAGGCATGTGCTTTCCACGAATGTTCTCGGCGGACTTAAAACCGCCTGCGTACAGGGCAAGCGCGGCACGCTGCCCGAAGGGCTGGAATTTTCCGCTATAAATCTTCAGGATTATTTCATCAGTCTGATGGAGGAGGAAGACAGAAAATGAAAATGAATTTTAAACCGGCTTTCCGATATCAGTTCGGCAACTATATAAGAGGCTCAGTGGTTGTTTTTCTTATCATATTTCTCATTGTATCAGTGGCTCTTGTCTTCTCTCTCAGCTTTGATGCAGGCTCCTCCAATATAAGCGTCTCCGGATACAGCTTTGCGGCGATAGTCTTTCTTTTCGTAATGGGCATCGTGAGCATCCGAAACGACCTGCGGCTTTGCCTGCAATTCGGCGTTTCGCGCCGCACCGCCTTTTTGAGCGAGCTTCTTGCGGTTATGGCTGTTTCCGTGATTATTGTTGCGGCGGGTGAACTGCTTAACGGCATCGCGAGGCTTCTGATTGCCGATAATGAGCACTTTTTTGTCGGCGACTTCTATCAGATTATCTATCTCAAAAACACCTCTGCCACGCTGACCTTTGCTCAGCACGCGCAAAGCGCTCTTATGAATTTCAGTCTTGTGCTCAGTGCCTGCCTCAGCGGTATGTTCTTCTCTCTTTTGTTCTGGCGGCTGAGCAGAACATGGACTATAATCGTCGCGGTTGCAATTCCGCTATTAATAAACCTTGTGCCCGTGGCTCTATACAGGCTCGGCGTTAATCTCAAACCCTTTATCCTCTGGCTCGCCTCCTCCCCTTATTATCTCGTCCTGTTCGCGTTGGCGC
>JASDTK010000201.1:0-2580 GCA_041891555.1 Oscillospiraceae bacterium | reverse complement strand
ATATAGACTATGTGGTAAAGGACGGGGAAGTCCTGATAGTCGACGAATTTACCGGACGCATAATGCTGGGCAGGCGCTACTCGGAGGGGCTGCATCAGGCTATTGAAGCGAAGGAGCATGTCAAGGTCGCTGAGGAGTCAAAGACTCTCGCGACAATCACTTTCCAGAACTATTTCAGACTGTATAAAAAGCTTTCCGGTATGACCGGTACCGCGATAACCGAACAGGAAGAGTTCATTTCAATCTATAATCTCGACATCATCGAGATTCCGACGAATAAGCCCCTCGCAAGAATCGACAATTCCGATTCAGTTTTTAAAAACGAGAACGGAAAGTACAAGGCGATAATTGAGCAGATTGTCGAGTGCCACAAAAAAGGACAGCCTGTCCTTGTCGGCACCGTCTCAATCGAAAAGAGCGAAATCGTTTCTTCGCTTCTGAAAAAAACCGGTATTCAGCATAACGTCCTGAACGCGAAGAACCACGAGAAGGAAGCGGAAATCATCGCGCAGGCCGGTATGTTCGGCGCGGTCACAATTGCGACTAACATGGCAGGGCGCGGAACCGATATTATGCTGGGCGGAAACGCGGAGTATATGGCAAAGCACGACCTTCGCAAGCACGGCTTCGGTGATGAGCTTATCGCCGAGGCTACGGGTTATGCTGAAACCGAGGACGAAAATGTTATAGCGGCAAGAAAAATGTTTGCCGAGAGACTCGAATTCCACAAGGCGGAAATCGCGGCGGAGGCGGATAAGGTTCGTGATGTGGGAGGACTATTCATCGTCGGCACGGAGCGCCACGACTCCCGCCGTATCGACAACCAGCTCCGCGGACGCTCCGGACGTCAGGGTGACCCCGGCGAAAGCCGCTTCTATCTTTCTATGACGGACGACTTGATGCGCCTCTTCGGCTCGGAAAGAGTGCTCGGAATGATGGAGCGCATGGGAGTGGACGAGGATACCCCGCTTGACTATAAAATACTGTCAAACGCCATAGAGAATGCGCAGAAGACAGTTGAAAGCCGCAACTTCCAGAGCCGCAAAAACGTTCTCGAATATGACGACGTTATGAACGTACAGCGCAACACAATCTACGATCAGCGCCGTAAGGTGCTGGACGGCGAAGACATAAAGAACTATATACAGAAGATGGTCGAGGACTATATCAGGGAAACAGTCATCTCCGGTATGGACGGACGCGACTATTTCGAGGATATGGCACAGTTTGAAGAGACAGTAACGCCGTTTGAAAAGCTGTTTTTGCGCAAAGGCGAAATTACTCTGACGATGAAGGAGCTCGACAAGCTGAATCCTCACGAGCTTACGGATATGCTGCTCGAAAAGGCTGCGAAAGTCTACGAAGAGCGCGAGGCGGATTTCGGGTTTATGCCTAACGGAGTCCCGCTTATGCGCGAGCTTGAGCGTGTTATCATGCTCCGTGTAGTCGACGAATACTGGATGGATCATCTTGACGCAATGCAGGAGCTGCGCCGCGGTATCGGTTTGCGCGCCTATGGAAATGACAAGCCTGTCGACGCCTATAAGCGCGAGGGCTACGATATGTTCGAAGAGATGATTAACGGCATTCGTGCTGAGGTTGTCCGCCGTATTTTTACCGTTCAGGTCAAGAAGGAGCAGCCCATTGAGCGTAAGAGCGTGGCAAAGGGAGCCGTAAACAATGTCGGCGGCGATGATACAGTCAAAAAGCAGCCTGTAAAAGCTGCCGCAAAGCCGGGACGCAACGACCCCTGCCCGTGCGGAAAGATGAAAGATGACGGCTCAAGACGCCTGAAGTATAAGGAATGCTGCGGCAGAAACGAATAGCCGCATATGGTGAGGAGCAATGACATTGGAATTTTCTAAGCCGTTTGCAGAAATGAGCTGCCAGGGGCTCGTATACATGACGGCTCCGACTATACCCTTTCCGCACTGCTTTACTACTAGATGGGGCGGCGTGAGCACAGGGCCTCTCGACAGCCTTAACCTCGGTGAAAACAGGGGAGACAGTGAGGAAAACGTGCGTGAGAACTCCCGCAGAGTATTTGAGGCGCTGGGACTTCCCGACCAAAAGCCCTGCTTTACAAAGCAGGTGCATGAAAACGTTGTCCGCATTGTCACAGACGAGGACAGACGCGAGCTTTTCACACCCTTTCTCTACGAGGCGGACGGAATAGTGACAAATGTTAAGGGGCTTCCGCTTTTCTGCTTTACGGCTGACTGTGTGCCGGTTCTGCTCTGCGACCCCGAAGCGGGAGTCGCGGGAGCTATCCACTGCGGCTGGAGAAGCATGGTCGCCGATATTCTGGGCGTTGCCATATCAAAAATGACGGAGCTCGGCGCGGCTAAAGAAAACATAAGGGCAGCGATAGGTCCGGGAATCGAGATGTGCTGCTATGAGACAGGACCGGAGATTCCCGAGGGTATCGAAAGACTCCTGGGAGGAGATTGCGGAGACCTGTTTTTCGCCGTAGGAGATACCGGAAAGTTCATGGTTGACCTTAAGGAGACGGACAGGAGAAGGCTTCTCCAGTTGGGACTCAAAAGCGGGAATATTTCGGTCAGCGATGAGTGTACCTAC
>JASDTK010000200.1:0-2594 GCA_041891555.1 Oscillospiraceae bacterium | reverse complement strand
GGGCTTTTTCCATGTCAATCCACATGGAGGCGCGGAGGCCTGTCCTTTTTCCCCGTTTTCAAAACTGAATGTAAAAGAGCATTCGATAATGGAAATTCTCGAATCGCCTTTTTTTGAAGAGGTGAGAAGAATAGGCAGGGAAGACGCAATGCAGCATTCAGGCGGCTGCGCGCTTTTTAACCGCGAGGACGAGGTAAGACAGCTTCTTTAAGTTGGAATATAAAATAGAGCGCGGCGGACATTAACCGCCGCGCTATTAATTTAAGTATTGAAAGGAAAAAATCAGTTTAATCCGTCGAAGATTGCCGCACCCCTGGTCGATATCCATTTCCGCGTAATGAACCAGCCCGCAATCAGAATAAGAGTATAGCCCAGCATAAAGAGGGTAGAAGAGATTTTTGCTCCAATCACTACGAAGTAGAGTACCCCCGGAACGATGACGATTAGCGAGCTTATGAACATGGCAATCAGGACGCTCATGCTTTGCTTAACAACCTGAGTTTCATTGATCCAATCGAACTTCGGACTTTTCAGATTGCAGATTAGACCGATATTAGCGGAAAGCATAAGGAAAAATACGGGAGCTAATAAGAGAATAGCCGCATCCGCAATTGAAGGGCCGACGACAAAGATGGCAGCGACCGCGGCGATTATTATTGCCGGAGCCGTCAAAAAAATGTGAAGATGCAGTTTGGCGTTCAATACGTCGTTGGACGTAACCGGAAGTGACTTAACAATCCAGAGCGTTTTCCCTTCCAGTGAAACGGAGGGCGCAGTGAAAAGGACTGTTGCGCACAACAGGCAAAGAGCGAAAACCGCAGCGGCGCAGACAAGCCCACCGGTAAAACCCATCTGAGCAGCAAGGGTAAGTATTGTGCCTTTCTTGATTACCAGTCCGACGGCGGCGACAACAATAAAAATGACACCGAGACCGGCGTTCAGAATATAAACGGGAGAAGAAAGCAGGTGCTTCATTTCGCGATCGAAAAGAGCGGAGGAGAGCGATGATGAGTGCATCGCTTTCTCCTCGTATTTTATCTTAGTGACACCGCGCCTAGCCGTCGCGACGCGGATAAAGGTCACAGACAGAAGATAATACATAAGGGCGAAAGGTATCAGCATTATAATTAACGACAGCACAAGCTGAAGCGCGTTAGGCTCAGCTATTGAATTGCCGACCCAGAACAGGGGAGCGACAGAGCCAAGAGAACCCGCAATTGCGGCTCCGTTCATAACGAGCTTCTGCATATATACATTAGCGCGACTGAAAAAAACAAAGTAAAGCCCGAGGAAAATCACGGAAAACAAAACCGTCATAAGGGACTTGTTGCGCACTCTTCCTGTCGCGAGGGCGATAAGCCAGCCGAATACTCCGGAAATCGCCACAGAAAGCAAGGGAAGTGCGAGTATGATAATTATAAACGAGAAAAGCTGCAAAAATGTAACCGGGATAGCTCTGACCCACATCACAAGAGCCGGAATAGCAACAAGCAACTCGAACACGAAGTTCAAAAGCATAATCATTGCCATGCGGCTTCCCAGAATGAGCCTCGGAGGAATTGGCAACGATAGCAGAAGCTCGTTATCTCTTGCCTCATAAAGCTGAGATTTAACCGTGAAAACACTGCCGATGAACATCATGGCAAAAGCAGTCATCGCGAAAAGAGTAAAGTAGAGCCAGCCCAGGCCGGACTGGAAAAAAGGCTTTGCTATTTGCTGAAAATACATCGCGAACATCGTCATAAACGCAAAGCATGCGTAGAGCATCAGCGCGGAAAATCCTAGTATTTTAAGTTTTGAGGACTTTTTATTATTCTGTCTGCCTCCCCTGAGGAACAAAAACGCGCCTACGGCGGCAAGCCGTGTTTTAAGCAGAGCCTTAAACATTGCTTTCACCTTCCAGTTCGAGGAATACGTCCTCCAGTGAGCTTGTGCCTTTGACGTCCTCCATAGTACCTGAAACGATCAGCTTGCCTTCCTTGATTATCGCGACTTTATCACAGAGCTTTTCGGCGACTTCAAGTACATGAGTTGAGAAAAAGATTGCTCCGCCTTTGACGCAGTGTTCGTGCATAAGCTCTTTAAGCGTATGGGAAGCCTTCGGGTCAAGTCCGACGAAGGGTTCGTCCATAATAATGAGCTTAGGCTCGTGAATGAATGCCGATATCAGTGCGAGCTTCTGCTTCATGCCATGAGAATATGCCGAAATAGGCTGGGCAAGATCGCTCGTGAGTTCAAACAGGTCGGCATATTTTTTTATCCTCTCCTCACGCTCCTTTGCAGGTACACCGAATACGTCGGCGATGAAATTAAGATACGCGATACCGGAGAGAAATTCGTACATATCGGGGTTATCGGGGATGTACGCCAGTATTTTTTTGCATTCAAGAGGATGCTCTCTGACGGATATTCCGTCTACAAGTACTTCGCCCTCCTCAAAACGCAATATGCCGCAGCAGCATTTGATGGTTGTTGTTTTGCCGGCCCCGTTATGTCCGATGAAGCCGTAAATCTCACCCGGCGCTATATTCAGAGTGAGGTTATCGACAGCACGTTTGTCACCGTATATTTTTGTAAGTCCAGTTATATTAAGC
>JASDTK010000199.1:2266-2599 GCA_041891555.1 Oscillospiraceae bacterium | reverse complement strand
CTCATTGTTTTTGCGCTCATTACAAAAATGAAGGTTCCGCAAAAGGCCGATTTGAAGTGGTTCGCACTCGCTGGCTTTTTGGGATTTTTCCTTTACATGATAGCCTTTAATAAGGGCTGCGAGACTGTGTCCTCGGCTACGAGCAGCGTCATGCTTGCCACAGTTCCGGTAATAACCTCGCTTCTTGCCCGTTTCATATACAAAGAAAAGATGAGCGTTATAAAATGGACTGCGATTGCCGTGGAGTTTTCCGGCGTCATCGTCCTAACACTCATGGAAGGCGTGTTCACATTTAATCCTGGTCTTTTATGGCTGATTGGTGCTGCTCTACTC
>JASDTK010000199.1:0-2256 GCA_041891555.1 Oscillospiraceae bacterium | reverse complement strand
ATACAATCTTCTTCAACGCAAAATCACAAGAAAGTATTCGGGGCTTCAGGCATCGACCTTCGGAATCTTTTCGGGAACTATTATGCTTGCAATCTTTTTTCCGGAAACAGTAGCGCAGGTGCAAAGCGCTCCGCCGATTGCGTTCCTTTACATTGCGATACTGGGCATCTTTACCAGCGCCGTAGCCTACGCCGCTTGGGCACAGGCGTTCAAAAAAGCGAAAAATGCTGCGTCGGTAAGCAACTATATGTTTGTGACGCCTTTTCTTGCAACCTTGATGGGCTATCTTTGGGCAGGGGAAAAGCCGGATTCCGCAACTCTGATCGGCGGCGGGATTATTCTTTTGGGGCTGTTTGCTTTTAACTTCGGTGAACGGCTTCTGAGCCGTGGCAAATAAGGTTGTATCAGTCAAAAAATAAAATATATAGAATAAATATTGGAAGTAATTCTTGACAACGAGCTTGTATTAGTGTATTAATCTAGTGGTACATAAATACAGGCTCCATTTGTTTCCGTGCTTCGGACAGCGGATCGGAAGGAATAAGAAATGCAAAAGCTAAAATTGTTTGTTCATAGATATCCGGTGGTTTCATCGCTGATAATGCTTATTATTATGAGCGTTTTAACTGAAATACGTTTTGAAAATATGCTAGAAGCTTCAATTGGGTATCAGGCGGCGTTTTATGTGCGCGTAGCTCTGGAGCAGGGAATAGTGGCACTCGCGGCCGGACTTCTGATTTCACATCTCGGATGGCTCAAAAAAAGCGGATTTACAGCGCCAAAAAGCGCTAAATCGCTTTGGATGGTCTGGCCGATAGTTGTTCTGGCTGTTTTAAACGGTTTTTCTCTATTTGATGGAAGCATGCAGATTGATTATTCCAGACCGCTTGTCAATATTCTGTTTCTTATGGCACCGATTTCGACCGGATTTGTTGAAGAGATAGTTTGCCGCGGCTTTGTCCTTACGGCGTTGGTCGGGAAGTACGGAGGTACCAAAAGCGGGATTTACAAGGCGGTTATCATATCGAGCGCACTTTTCGGAGCGCTGCATCTTCTAAATTTGCTGACCGGAAGAGGGACGCTGCTTCAGGTCGGTTCACAGTCCGTATATGCCTTTTTCTTCGGGGTATTCTTCTCCGCTCTCTTCATAAGAACCGGATCTCTTTGGCCTTCAATAGTCACGCACGCGCTTTTTGATTTTATGGGCTCGGTCGGAGAAATCGCCGTAGGCAGTAACTTTGACAATACGATGAGCGGTAATGCATCCGCAGAGGCTGCACTGATAAGCGTTGCAATCTGCTCGGTTCTGTTCTTCTACGGTCTTTTTCTTCTGCGCAAGGCTTCTCCTGCCCAAATGGGCACGGAAATGCCCGCAAAATCAGCGATTGAATAATATCTCCTATTGAGGTATACTAAATATATAAGGTATGTTCTGCCAACAGACATCATCAGTTTTAAATAATCGGAGGTCGCAAATGGAAAAAGACAAAGCGCAGGGAAAAGGCAAAAGAACCGTTTCCAATCTTCTTATTACATTGATATTTGCGCTGATTTATTATTACATCAAGCTGCCGGCAATTAACCTGAAGGATCCGGCCTTCTATACATTTGTGCTGCTTTTATCGGCGGTCTACTGCTTTCTTTCAATCCTTACACAGGGGTTGTTTCAGGCTGACAGCGGAAGGGAACTGTGGCAGAGCGTCAAGACTCACTGCACGATTCCGGTTACAGTATGTATCGTTCTCGCGGCAATCTTTGTTGTGGGCAGCCTGATATCGGCTCCGATTTTCCGCGCACACGCGTATCGCAATCTGCTTACTGTGGAAACCGGTGACTTTGCCAAAGAGGTCGACCAGATATCGTACAGCGAAATACCTATGCTCGACGAGGCAAGCGCTATGAAGCTGGGCGATAAAAAGATGGGCGAGCTGTCCGATATGGTTTCGCAGTTCGAGGTGGCTGACAACTATACTCAGATAAACTATAACGGAACTCCCGTCAGAGTCACACCTCTGTATTACAGCGACTTTTTCAAATGGCTCGCCAATCAGTCCAAGGGGTTGCCTGCTTACATCATGATTAACATGGTCTCGCAGGAGGTGCAGGCGGTAAGACTCAGCGAAGGCATGAAATACTCGACCTGCGAGTATTTCTTCCGCAACGTAAACCGTCATCTCCGTCTGAATTATCCGACCTATATTTTTGATTCGCCGAATTTTGAGGTAGACGATTCCGGAACTCCATACTGGGTCTGCC
>JASDTK010000198.1:0-2602 GCA_041891555.1 Oscillospiraceae bacterium | reverse complement strand
TTAAATTATATCTGATAATGTAATTTGATTCGTTTTTTCGGCACCCAAAAAAAAGCCCACCTTTTAACATATAGGATATATTAAATATACCATCGCACCATAAAAATTGCTCATGCAATTATTAGCACAGTCAAGCTATCAAAAGACCGCCCTTGTCTCCGCGATGTCCCTTGCTATCTGTGACGCTAGCTCTTCGGGGCTTTCGAACTTTTTCTCGGCGCGGAGGAATTTATAAAAACCCACGCGGACATATTCGCCGTACAAATCGCAGTCATAGTCCAGAATATACGTCTCAATCGAAACCTTGCCATTTTCGCCGAAGGTCGGGCGCACACCAACATTGGTGACCGCGATCTTATCGCCGCTCTCCAGAAAAACTTTTGTCGCGTAAACGCCCCTCGCCGGCATAACAAGGCTTTCGTCGTCGCCTTCAAGGTTTATCGTCGGCGTTCCGAGTTTCCGGCCCACCTTGCGTCCGTCCCTGACCATTCCCGCAAAAATATACGGATGCCCCAGAAAATAATTTGCTTTTTCAATGTCGCCCTTGATTATCAGTTCACGAATAAACGTAGAGCTGACAGTTATCCCGTCAAGCGTGAATTTCGGTATGATATCACATCCTATACCGATTTTTGCGCAATATTCGGATATTCTTTCGGGATTTCCCTCTCCTCTGTAGCCGCAATGAAAGTCATGCCCTATAACAAGGTGCGCGGCAGAATACTTTTCGATAAGAGAGTCGATGAAGTTATGCCATTGCATTTCCATGGTTTTCTTGTCGAAATGATAAATAATTACGTTTGTCACATCAAATAGGCGATGTATTATATCCGCGCGTGTTCTCACGCTGCCTATCAGCGGTACGCTGTGTCCTGTAATGACCGATTCAGGGCTCACATCGAAGGAGAGCACAGCGGGTATGGCATGTAGCTCCTCGGCACGTTTTTTCGCCATTTCGATGAGCTGCGCGTGTCCTCTGTGGACGCCGTCAAAAAAGCCGAGCGCAATCACAGTTTTGTTTTCCGGGTTTGCTGACATTATTACCTCCAAGCGCTGAAAGCTCTTCGCTCTCGGCGCGTGATCATAAGCTAAAGGATAAGTTATATCTCAAAAAAGCTCTTAACCGTGCTCATTATGCCGTTTTCGACATTTCCAAGCATCAGAAAGCTGCCATTTTCATCGTAAACACGATATTTCCCGTCCAAAAGCGATGCTTCAAAGCTGTTACCGTTCAAAGCTCGCTTTCGCTGCTGTTCGCTTATGGAATAGGACGGAAATTCTTCAAAAAGCGAATCCACAGGCTTTAATATTGTTTCGAGCCCGCCGTTTTGGGCAAGCTCGCTGATTTCGTCTAAGGTATGCGCGTCATTTACGGAGTAGTTTCCTGCGGCTGTTCTGCGGAGTGACGACAGCGTCGCTCCTGTTCCGAGCCGCTCACCGATATCGCTTACAAGAGATCGTATATAGGTTCCTTTTGAGCATACGACACGAAGAATGAAATCTCCGTTTTCCTCGTCGACAAGCTCGAGCACTTTAATAGTGACAACTCTGCTCTCACGTTCAATCTCTACGCCTTTTCTTGCAAGTTCATAAAGCTTTTTACCGCCGACTTTTATAGCGGAATACATCGGCGGAGTCTGTTGTAGTTCCCCTGTAAATTCGGGGAGAAAAGACAGAAGCGCGTCCCTTGAAAGAACTTTATCAGTCGTATTAAGTACAGCTCCGGTAATATCCTGCGTGTCTGTGATTATTCCCGGACGCAGGGCAGCAATATATTCTTTTTCGTGACTTTCGGCAAACTCCACAGCTCTTGTAGCTCTTCCGACGAAAACAACGAGAAGCCCCGTTGCCATCGGGTCAAGAGTTCCCGAGTGCCCGATACGGCGCTCACGCAAAATACCGCGAAGCTTCGCAACGACGTCAAAGCTCGTAAAGCCTTCGGGCTTGTCTACTAGTATAATGCCGTTCATTTATATTCCCCGTTAATGATATCCGCCAGAACGTCGGCGGCTTTGAAAGAGTTCATGTTCATAGTGCAGCCTGAGGCCATTTTGTGACCGCCGCCGCCGAAGAGAGCGCAAACCTTGTTCGCGTCAACTACTCCGTTTGTGCGAAGCGAGATTTTGCATCTGTTTTCATCTATTTCCTTTATTGTGACGCTGGTGAAAGCGCCCTCAACCCTTCCGGGCAGAGCAGCAATATCCTGACAGTCCTTTTCATTTGCATCGGCTTTTTCGAGCATTTCTTTAGTCACAACGGAAATCACCGTTTTGCCGTCGTGATAGTAGAGAAAATTTGCGAGAATCTGCGCTTCAAGCGCAAGCCTCGCTTTTGAACTCGTGCGAAACAGTATTTTGTTCAGATACGCGTTTCTAGCCCCCGCAAAGCAAAGCTCGGAGGCTGCTTTTAGCGTTTCTCCTGTTGTGTTCCCGTAAACAAAGCAACCCGTGTCAGTGGAGACAGCGACATAAAGAGGCTCCGCAACCTCAGCATCAAGACCGCAGAGCTCTTTTACAAGCTCCATGACAATCTCGCCGCAGGAGGCCTTGTCCGGCCATAAAAGCGTGTTTTTAGCATAAAGAGAGTTCGACGGGTGATGGTC
>JASDTK010000197.1:0-2604 GCA_041891555.1 Oscillospiraceae bacterium | reverse complement strand
CAGTTTACACGGTCAAGGCTTTTTATCCACTCATGCACCTTTTTTGGCGCGTTGAGAGCGTAAACCGGGTAGAGAAGCAAAAAAGACGCTTTTCCAAAATCATAGTTTTCGGAGACGTCCTTCAAACGAAACAGAGACACAGAAACCCCCGCTTTAGTAAACGCCGCCTCAAAGCACTTCGCGGCTCTTTCCGTTCCGCCGGTTCCGGAAAAATAGACGATGTTGATTTTTTCTTCCACTGCTTGCACCCCCTAAAAAGAAAGAAATTAATTGTTTTAATCTGATATTTCAGACAGAATTATTGCGTAGTCGATACAGAACTGCATATCCTTCAGCCCGAGCTTTGCCTTGTAGTATCGGTTGCCCGCGTTGGCTTCCGTGATTCTTAGCAGCATTTCATCAGCTTTCGCCTCAGCAACATCGATGGGAGTTTTAAATCCGGCGTCAAAAAAACACTTGGCCGCCGCGCCGCCGATACCGTTAATTCTGGAAAGAGCGCAAAGGCAGAAAAGCTCATGGGCCGTGTCTCCGGAAATTGAACTGAAATGAGCGTTACTTCCGATGTTTTCGAGCAAGTCAACAAGAGAATAGAAATCTTTTGAGGTTTTTATGCCGGAGTGCAGCAGATTATCCGCGGCGGCTTCGTCCGAAATCGGGAAATCCTTAAGCAATACAGGTTTAGGCTCAAGGCAGCCGAGTTCACGCTTCAGCAAAGTAAGATAATCTTCGGAAATGCCGGTCTTGACAGAAAAGGTTCTGAGCTTTTGCGGAGAGGATAGCGCTTTTTCGAGCTCGCTGAGTGTGCTTATTCCTGAGGCTTGAATTTTCGAAAAAATAGCGTCAATGTTTTGCTGAAGCGATTTTCTGCTTGGAATAAGCGTTATGCTTTTAAGAAACTCTTTATACTCATCAATAGATATCTTTCCAAGACTGACTGAAAAACTCATGTACACATCACGCTCCGTTCCCAATTAAAAAAATGACAGCTGACTGCTTTCATAACCGCTTTTATATGCCCCGATGATTTCGTCCATCTTATAGATAATGCCGCGCCTGTCGCATTCGTCGCGGAAAAGTTCGAAAAGCTCCTTGCTGTTCAGGCAGCGGCATTCATAGGAATTTCCGAAGGTTTTGATATATCTTTCCCTGACCGAGGGAAAAAGCTCGTCAAGACGGTCAAAGAACCATTCTCGCTGATTCTGACGCAGAGTTACGCCAAAGGCAGGGTAAATAAACTTCGCGCCGCTTTGATGAGCGCGCTCGACTATCGCGGCAATGTTTTTCTCGGTGTCCTCAATAAACGGCAAAACGGGCATGAGTAGGACGCCCGCGAAGAGCCCCGCGTCTGAGAGCTTTTTTAGCGCTTCGACGCGTGCGGACGATAGCGGCGCGCGGGGTTCAAGCCTTCGGCAAAGCTC
Organism: Oscillospiraceae bacterium; assembly: GCA_041891555.1. GTDB lineage: Bacteria > Bacillota > Clostridia > Oscillospirales > Oscillospiraceae > UBA2658. Next base: position 1,186 of record JASDTK010000197.1, on the reverse strand, counting down.
ATCGTCGATGGAGGTTACAGTGAGCTTTATTAGGACAGGGGAGTGCTGCGCAATTTTTCTGAGAATATCAATGTCACGGACAATCAAATTGCTCTTTGTCGCTATCGCTACGCCGAAACCGTAGCGGTCTATAAGCTCCAGCGCGCCTCTTGTAAGCTCCAGTTCCTTTTCGAAAGGATTATAGGGATCGCTCATCGCGCCCGTACCGATAACGCCCGTTCTGCGCTTTGACCGCAGCTCGCGTTCGATTGTATCAAGGGCGTTTTCCTTGGTGCGTACCTCGTCGAAGTCTTCGACGCCATAGCATTCGCTGCGGCTGTCGCAGTAGATGCAGCCGTGGCAGCAGCCCTTGTAGATATTCATATTGTAGTTGCAGCCGAACCAAGAGTTCTGTTCGGAGTAGCCTGAGACAATAGTTTTGGCAGGGATGTATTTCATGTCTTTAATTAGAGCGCTACCTGGATGGTTTTCTTCGATTTGCTGTCGAGTATACCGCCCGTGAGCGCGTCGGAAATGTACTTTTCTATTCCATCGGTCGGATGAGTTTTTCTTATGAGAAGCAGGACGTTTATAATATCCAGCAGGAAGAGCTTCCGCATTGTTTCCTTCGCGCCCGATATGTCAATTTTCATAAGCCTGTCCGCAATTCGTTCACCCAGCTCCGGCTTATATGGCACGATCTCCGCAAGGGCCTGTATGCACTGGCGGACGGTAATCGGCTTCTCATCGCATAAAAGAGCGCAGTAATCCTCAAACGCCGCCTCAAATTTTCCACCGCTATCCCACCTCGCGTTAGCGGCCAGCAGCATAAGCCCGATGCTCCGCTGATAGGAATTGTCGCTATTAAGCTTGCCGCGGAATATTTCCCAGTATTTGAAGAGGTCATCAGAATCCTTTGACCTCATTTGCAGAACAAGCAGGCATGGGTAGCGGAGCTTGTCGTCCTTGTCCGAAAGCCATTCGACAAGAAGCTCAATATCGGCGGAATCAAGTTCCTTTGAAAGAGCCGGAAGCCCGTCTTTCGGTGTGTCGATAAGTTTGTCGGCGGTAATCATAGAAGTGTTCCTCCTTAACAGGCATTCGTGCTTTTCATTAAAGCAATTATATTCCAAAGCGCCTGCGAATGCAACAAGGTACATGTTTATTCAACGTGTTACTTGACAACAGCGTTTTTTGTGTTAAACTT
>JASDTK010000196.1:0-17047 GCA_041891555.1 Oscillospiraceae bacterium | reverse complement strand
CGGTATACTGTATTTGTACTGTGCCCGAGATGAGGTTTACTCCGACTTCGTTTACGCCCTTGATTTTTTTCAGAGCGTTTTTAATCTGCGTCTTGCCTTCCTTGTTCTGAATACCGGAAACGCTGCAAAGCATATTGTTCATTTTTATCCTCCGCTCATTTTTCGTTTCTGCTCTCATGCAGTCCGATTTTCTTTCCGTTTATGATACCCAAATCCGCGTTTTCCCGGGGCTTAATTTTTCGAAGCTCCGGATTACTTTTTGGTCTGTCTTTCAGTCTGTTTTTATTATTATCCACTACAATCCTTCCTTTGAGTCAAGATAGATGGTATCTGCTATAGTATTCCGCAAAATATTTCCTTTTATAAGTCTTAATGGAAAAAACATGATAATTGATGAGCCTGAACCGTTATATTCTCCTCGGCTGGGAGAGCGGCTCCCTTTCAACGTAAACCGTTCTGTCATCTCTCGTTTTAATACACCATTTAACAAGCAGAATTTCCGAATTGACAATTTCGATACAGGTTATACAGTTTGGGTGTACGCAGCTTCCTACGTTAAAATATGGCGGCTCACCCTCAGGCGGACAGGACGGCCTGTGCGTGTGACCTGCTATTACTATCTGATCATTTTTCTCCACCCATTCCAAAATCTTTCTTTCGACCTTCCTTCTTTCCTGAAAGTTTTTGGCTGCGCTCGTCGGGTCATTGTGTCCGAAAAATTCCATCCTGCGCCAGACATATCTTGAAAGGAAACGTCCAAGCTTCCAGAAAATATCGCTGAGTATATCTCCCTGATGCCCATGTACCAGAAACAGCTTCGTCTGTGATTCGGTGCTTTTCAGTATAAGACCCTCATGTATTTCGGCATTTTCGAATAAAGGCTCATAGCTGTCTGTGTGGCCGTTGTAATATCGCTGCATATGCTCCTTGACATACAAAGGGTATTTTTTGACCATGTCATGGTTTCCGTAAATCATAAAATATCGGCCGTCTTTATAATAATCATGTAGCAGGCGGTAGGTATCGGCGTAAATACCGCTGATGTCGGAGAATTTTTTATTTTTCCACAATTCTTCACTGTCACCGAGATCAATGTAGGTAAAATCATTCGCGTTATAGTATTTTACGGCGGCAAAGTACAGGCTCTGATTATGTCTGAAGTCATCAACCCAGCTGCCGTCGCCCCTATGGCAGTCGCTGATGAGGACTATTTTTGAGGAGCTGTCAAAGAGCAGTTCCGGTGATGAGCCGAATATACTGCTGAGACGGCTATATGTCGATAAAGAAGTCATTATAATCCCCCTATCTCAAGTTCCGGCTGACTTCTCCTATTTTTATACAAAAGGCGCCAAGGTATACCTTGGCGCCTTTGATTTTATTAAGTTTATCTTTCGGTAAAAAAAACATACTGTGAGTCCACAGCAATTCTGACAGGCTGTGATGGATCCGTGATTAACGCTCTCTGCTCTTTTTTGATTTCACACTGGATATGATAATCTTCCTTGACCGCCGGTTTTTCGTTGAGCTTAAGATACAGGGTCGTTGTGAACGGTGCCTCGCTCTCATCGGCAATCCATGCCTGAAAGCAATTTTCTGTCTCACCGCTTTCGGCCAAATGTATATGATTGGCTCTGATTCCCGCGTATCCTTCGGCACACTCGATTTTCATATCGGTCTTAAGGGCTATGCCCCAATCAGGAACGTAGAGTAAGTATTCGGAAGAACGAATCGCTTTTTTTATATTCTTACAGCCCGTAATAACTGCACTTTCATAGGTGGGCGGTCTGCTGAACAGCGCCTGCTTCGCCCCTTGCGTCTCTATGCGTCCGTTACTTATTATTACAAGCCTTTCGCACATGCGGAAGGCCTCCTCCATGTTGTGGGTTACAAACAATACACAGCCTTGATAATCCTTGAGCGTTTCAAGCATATCCTTCATAAGGCTCTGCTTCAGATGCTGATCCAGCGCTGAGAACGGCTCGTCGAGCAGCAGGATATCAGGTTCAACAGCGAGCGCCCTTGCCAGAGCTGCGCGCTGCTGCTGACCTCCGGAAATCTGCGTAGGATATCTGCCGGCATACTCCGTTATATGGAATCGTTGGAGCAGTTGTTTGACCCGCGCGTTTTTTTCCTCTTTCGGCAGACCGCTCAGAGCGAACCCAATGTTTTCACTGATTGTCATATGGGGAAAAAGCGCGTAATTCTGGAACAGTATGCCTGTTCTGCGGCTCTGAGGGGAGAGATTAATCTTATTAACCGAGTCAAAAAAAGTTCTGCCGTCCAGCGTGATTGCACCCTTATCGGGTTTTATTAGTCCGGCTATACAGCCGAGAAGCATGCTTTTTCCGGAGCCGGAAGCGCCAAGAATACCGGTAATACCCTGTGAGCAGCTGAGCTCCATGTCAAGGGAAAAGCCGGGGAGGGCTTTTTCAATATCGATACTCAGTCCCATTCAGCGCCTCCCCGCTCCGAGCTTCTTTTCGGCGCTCTTTTTGTTCATATTGTTAAGTATAACGAGGACGGCAAGGGAAATCACGAAAATGATCGTTACCCAAATAATTGAGGTTCTCATATCATTGTCCTGAGTCGCGAAATAGATTGCTATCGGAATAGACTGCGTCTTCCCCGGAATGTTTCCGGCAACCATCATTGTTGCGCCGAATTCCCCGAGAGATCTTGCAAACGCGAGCGCCGTGGCGGCTGCTATGCCCGGGCGGGCAAGAGGTACGGTAATGCGCCAAAAAATTCTGCGCTCCGAAACTCCGAGTGAACGTGCAGCGCTGAGAATATTCTGGTCTATCTGCTCGAAGGCGCCGCGCGCTGTTCTGTACATAAGCGGAAAGGCCACTATGATTGATGCAAACGCCGCCGCGTACCATGTAAACACGAGCTTGACATGTATGAGTCCAAAGAGCTTTCCTATCGGCCCGTTTACTCCGATGAGCAGAAGCAGCGCAAAGCCTACCACAGTGGGAGGCAGAACCAGAGGCAGGGTCAAAATTCCATCCAGAAGCCCCTGCCATCTGCCCTTATAATTTGTCATCCGCCACGCGATGAATATTCCAAGAAAGAAGATTATTACCGTTGAAAGCAGCGTTACCTTTATGGATATCCACGCCGGGGACAAATCAAAATTCATTACTATCCTCCGAAGTTACTTTAAAATACTGAAGCCGTATTTTACAAATACCGCCTTAGCAGCCGAAGATGACAGGAAGTTTACAAAATCCTTAGCAGCCACGGTATGTGTCGAGGACTTAATGACCGCCGCCGGATATACGATTGGGGTGTGCGACTCGTCAAGAGCGGTTGTGATGACCTTGACCTTTGTCGAGGCAGCAGCGTCGGTTGAATAGACAACTCCGCAGTCAACGTTTCCTGTTTCCACCCATGTAAGTATCTGTGTTACGGGCGTTCCGAATACGGCTTTTGCCTTGACCTGATCCCAGACTCCGTAATAGGTGAAGACATCCTGCGCATACTTGCCAGCCGGAACGGAGGCTGGCTCGCCAATACCTATCGTCTTAACTGAGCTGCCAGTTACGTCTTTGAAGCTGTCGATAGTAAGCTTCGAATCCTTGGGAACAATAAGGACCACGTCGTTCCCGAGCAGATTCTTGACAGTGCTGTCAACAAGCAGACCTTCGGTCTTGAGCGAATTCATATTGCTGCTTGCGGCCGAGAAGAACACATCAACAGAGGCTCCCTGCTCGATCTGTGTCTGCAGTGTGCCTGACGCCGCAAAGTTAAAGCTCAATTTGCTGTTGGGCTTCTCTTTCAGATACAAGGCCTGAATTTCCGTCATAGCGTTTTTGAGGCTTGCCGCGGCGGCGATTGTAAGATTGGCTTTTGTTATAATGTCTGCGTTAATCTTGCCGCTTGCAGTTGTTGCGTTGACGTCATATCCCAGTGCGTTGGCAATAAAACGGACGGGGACATAAATTCTTCCGCCCTTGTTGACCGCCGACGTATCCATAGTTATGGTGCCGTATGCGGTGGTAATTGAAGAAGCTCCGATTTTGACTTTTACAGTGCTGTTAATTGTTGCTGTCGAGGTGCTTTGATCCCATGCGACTGTTGCTCCGAGCGCTTCGGAAACCGCCCTTATCGGCGCCTGAAGTCTGTCAGATGAATCAATATAGGGTGCTCCTAATGAGGACGAAATTGAGAGCGCTGTGCCGTCGACGCTTATCGTAGGCGTTGACGCCGCAAATGCTGTTATGGCGGTCATGCTGACCACGAGTGCAATCATGACAAGAATAGCGAGTATTCTGCTTGAACGTTTCATACTTTTCCTCCTAAGATTTTTATAGGGTGCCTGCAAATCGCCGCAATGCTACCCCAGAAGAATTATACATTATACTAATACAAATTACAACCTTCTTTATCAATTAAATACCAACTAAAACTAACTCTATCTTTCAAAAATTAATGCTGTTTTTTTACTTGTTTTTCTTCCATTTATCCTGTATTCTGTAAATAGTTCATTATAGTGTACCGCCAGCGTTACTTAAGGAGGGTTTTCATGCAGGAAGAATCGTTATATACCCCGGAGGAACTTGCGAATATTCTGAAGCTTTCCCGTTATACGATTTATGAGATGATCAAGCACGGTGATATACAGGTTCATCATATCGGCCGAAGCATCCGTATTTCCCAAACGCAGCTCGAACTTTACCTTATGAGCACAAGGCAGACCGAAAACATATACGAAGCGGAAATTGTCTGCGACGGTGAATCAAAATTCGCTCAAATAAAGAATGTAAAAATCACTGTTTCGACCGAGATGGAAGGTCGTGTCAGAATTATGATCAGACCTGAGGACATTATTCTGAGCGCCGGAACCTTCGTAAGCAGCGCCCGAAATGTTTTGAAGGGTACTGTTACAGATATCATTATTGAAAATCGCAACGCAAAGGTTTATTTGGATATCGGAGTGTCCATCTGCGCACTAATTACAAAGCTTTCGCTTGATGAGATGGGAATTAAAAAAGGCGACGTTCTTTATGCCGTTTTTAAGACGATGTCCGTTAAAATAATTAAATGACTGAATAATTTGTAATCGCGGGGAATATGCGCTTTGTCAGGCGCACATTCCCCGCGATATCTGACTTTTGCTGTTTTTAGCAAGAATAGTATTAAAGGAGAAAATATATGCAATCATCCGATGATTTAGTAGATATTAACTCCCGCAAACATTTAGATGATCTGGCCGCAGACATTATAAACGATTTCAAAAACGGATGCTTGCTGGCTTCACAAAAAGGCGCGGCGTTTTATAGCAATGAAGACACGATAGATAATAAAATTCATAGCAACGATCCGGATTTTGACGGCTACTATCTTGAATATCAGAGCTTCAGGTATTCGGGCTTTTCAGATGATGAAGTCAGGAAAGCCAAAAATTTGGTTTATTCCGGACTATTAAAGAAAAGCTATACGTCTTTATCTGTAAGGATTTTAAGGGGATATACAAAAAAGATTACTTACGGAACGATTTTCAATGAGGTTGAGCGCAGGGGAAACGGCACCTTTGATTTGCTGATAAAAGCAGGCTGGGGCGAGGGAGTGCCAGAAAGCATGGTGGAAACCTCTGAAGACTCGGATTGTGTTGACTTTCATCATCGTTTTCTCAATCCATCCATCAGATTCCTTATAAAAGCGTTTATCGGAGCTATTATAGCCTTTGCCCTGTTTTATTTTATCGTCTATAAATATCACAATATGACGTTTTAGAAAATTGGCATCAAATAAATGGTAAGAACCGGCGATTTGTTTTTCAAACCGCCGGCTCTTTAATTTCCTACTGTTTTTTTGCCTGCTTCAGGCTGAGGGAAATACGCTTTTTATCAACATCCACGCCCAGCACCACAGCGTCGACTACATCTCCGACCTTTACGACCTCGGACGGATGCTTTATATAGCGGTCACACAGCTCGGAAATGTGCACAAGCCCGTCCTGATGCACACCGATATCGACAAACACGCCGAAATCTATGACATTCCGCACGGTTCCGCGCATGGTCATGCCCGGCTTCAGGTCTTTCATATCCATAACGTCCGAGCGGAGCATGGGGGCCGGAAGCTCGTCACGCGGGTCGCGCCCTGGCTTCAGCAATTCGTTTACGATATCGTTTACCGTAGGTATGCCGACGCCGCTGTATTCCGCTACCTTTTGCGTGGTCATGGCTTTTACCCGCTCGCGCAGCTCCTGCACCTTTCCGGCGGCGACGTCCTTGAGCGTATAGCCGCAGAGCTCAAGGATTTTCTCCGCAGCTGCATATGATTCGGGGTGAACTCCGGTGTTGTCGAGAATGTTTTTGCTCTCCGAAACTCGCAGGAAACCCGCACACTGCTCAAAGGCCTTAGGTCCGATTTTAGGCACCTTCTTAACGTTTTTTCTCGCCGTGAACGCTCCGTTTTCCTCGCGGTACGCGACGATGTTTTTAGCTGATGCGGTGCTCAAACCTGAAACTCTTGCCAAGAGAGAAACTGAAGCCGTATTCAAATCGACACCTACGGTGTTGACACAGTCCTCCACTACTCCGCTCAAGGTTTCATCAAGTCTTGCTTCCGGCATGTCATGCTGATACTGTCCGACGCCTATGGATTTAGGGTCAATTTTGACAAGCTCCGCAAGCGGATCCTGTAGCCTTCTGGCTATCGACACAGCCGAGCGCAGGGAAACGTCGAAATCCGGAAATTCCTGTGCGCCGAGCTTTGACGCAGAATAGACGGACGCTCCCGCCTCGTTTACCATCATGTAAGCGACCCCGGGCAGTTCCTTTATTAAAGCCGCAATGAAAATTTCCGATTCCTTTGAGGCGGTGCCGTTTCCGATTGAAATTGCTTCCACGCCATACTTTTTAATCATCCGAACAAGCGTCTTTGCCGCTTCCTCGGTTTTATTATGCGGCGGCGTAGGGTAGACAACGCCCGTTTCCAGAACCTTCCCGGTGCCGTCCACAACCGCGATTTTGCAGCCTGTTCTATACGCGGGGTCAAAGCCCATAGTTACCTTATTCTTGACCGGAGGCTGCATAAGAAGCGGCTTAAGGTTAAGTCCGAACATCTTAATTGCTTGTTCGGAAGCGGTATCTGTAAGGTCATTCCGCATCTCCCGCTCGATTGAGGGGAAAATAAGCCGCCCATAAGCGTCCTCCGCGGCTGCGGACACAAAATCGCTCGAAACGCTTCCCGGACGCACGGAATAACGCTTTACGGCGTCCAGCGCTAAAACCTCGTCCAGTACAAGGCTCACTTTAAGGTATTCTTCCTTTTCGCCGCGATTGATTGCAAGAATTCTGTGGCTTTGGAGCCTTGAGACCTGCTCTTTAAAATCATAATAAAGCCTGTAGACGGAGTCCTCCTGACGTGTAGCCACGGATACGAGGATTCCTTTTGCGTTTATAAGCTCCTTCAGGCTCTTGCGGATTTCGGCATTGTCCGAAATGTTTTCCGCAATAATGTCCGAAGCGCCGGCAAGCGCTTCTTCTACGCTTAAAACGCCCTTTTCAGGGTCAACATATGGCTCGGCAAGCTCCGACAAACTTACCGACTTCAGGTTCTGCTCAAAAAGCAGTTCGGCAAGCGGCTCAAGTCCCTTTTCACGCGCAACCGTCGCTCTAGTGCGGCGTTTCTGCTTATACGGGCGGTAGATATCCTCAAGCTCCGATAGCGTAGCGGCGTTTTGAATGGAAGAAACAAGCTCATCAGTGAGCTTTCCCTGTCCCTCAATTGAAGCGGTAATCTCTTCCCTGCGCTTATCCAGATTGCGGAGGTATTGCAGCCTGTCGGCGATTTCTCTTATCATCTGGTCGTCCATAGTACCGTGCAGTTCCTTGCGGTAACGCGCAATAAAGGGAATTGTATTCCCCTCGTCTATGAGCGATATTATGTTTTTAATATGCTCGGGCTTTTGTGAAAATTCTTTTGCGAGAATACCTATTGTTTTTTCATTATCCATTTAATGCTTTTCTCCTAAGAAATATCTGACTGTGCAATCAGTTTAATACAAACAGTACTTTTGTTCAAGCAAATTCCCAAACACTCGAGAGGGAACAGCCTAGACAATATATTCTCAATGTGGTAAAATAAGCTATCTTGAAGTTGAAAGGATACTACATACATGCTTGATCCAATCTATCGCTGATTATTTAGATGCAATATTTACATCGGCTATTTAGTATAGCCTTGGTTTGTTGTACGTTTAAATGGCAGTGAATAGCGGAAAAGCTGTGTGGATATGTCTCAGAATGCCGCACACTGTTTTAGTGTGCTTTTTTCATATATCTCAAACCGCTTTTCACAATGAATTTTTGAAAATGAGGTTTTTTTATGTATGATATAAGGAAAATTCAAGAGCAAGTTATATTTGGCGTCGTCAAAGCCGCGAGCAATGATGAAACAGCCGCAGAAATCGTATACGGTATGGACGGGCAGGCGTCTTCCGAAAATGATCCGGCATGGGTGCACTCCGCCATGAACAGACTGGAAAATCGTTTTGACAAGTCTCAGGTAAAGCATATACGGATGAACTGCCAGTGTGGATATGGGCTGGGCGATAAATTAGCTTTGCTGAAAGAACTGCTTGAAACATCGTCAAGTATGGAGGAATTCGCAGATCAGGACAAAGCAAGAGCGGCAGGGCTCTCCTGCTCTGACGGGGAGCTCTTTCTGCAATTCGCATTCTGCCCCTGCCCTATGCTCGCCGAAGTGGAAAGACTGGAATCGGATGCATGGTGTCAGTGCACCACCGGCTACAGCAAGGTTCTTTTTGAAAAGGCTTTTGACTGTAAAGTAGATGTAGAGCTTATGAAGAGCATTAAAATGGGCGACAGCATATGTCTTCAGAAGATTACTCTCCATAATTATGTATGGAAGCAGGAAAACAGGCTCCACTATTTATAAGCAGTACGTATTTAAATATTCAGGGAAGGGCGGCCTTAATAAGGCCGCTTTTCCTTAATTGCCGACGTTAATAATTACAATTGAAAAACCGAGAGATCTATGTAATAATCTGTACGTAATCTATGAAATATAGCTTGATTTTGAGAGGATGATTCGTTTGTTTACGCTTCCTGAATATAAAACGCCCGATTTTAGTAAAAAGGAATTCTGCTCCGCGCCGAATGTACATACCAAGCCCGCGCCTGAGGACGGTATCCTGCCGAATGATTTTTACGCAACGAATATTTACCCTGAATACTTTAAGCTGGACGGTGTCTGGCAGCTTATCGACGCGCCGAGAATGGATTGCGTCGTCGTAATAAAGGACGGCAAACCTACCGCCACCGAAGCCAGAAGGGTCAAAAAGGGTGAGCGCATAGTAATCGGGCGCGAGGAGGACATGTCCAACGGGGTTTTCATCGATTTTACGGCCTTTCAGGAGACGGACGCTCAGGGTAAGGCGCAGAATTTCGCCTTCCGCACCGGAAAATCCAGAGAATCCTCATATTCAAGAGACTACGACGAGCTTTATGAAATATTGAGGCATGACAGGGATAACGGAAATATCGTCTGGGTGCTGGGACCCGCTGTGGCGTTTGACTACGATTCCAGAAGGGCAATGTCCGGCCTTGTTTCAAACGGCTATGTAAACGCTCTTTTCGCGGGCAACGCTCTCGCCACGCACGATATGGAGGCAGGCATTTTCCACACCGGTCTCGGGCAGGATATTTACACTAAGGAACTTCAGTACAACGGTCATTATAACCATCTGGAAACCATAAACCGCGTTAGGCGCGCAGGCTCCATTGAAAACTTCATCGCGGAAAATCCCGAGCAGAATGGCATTATAGCCTCGTGCGTAAAGAACAAGGTGCCGCTGGTGCTCGCCGGTTCCATAAGGGACGACGGTCCACTTCCCGGCGTGATTGGCAACGTTTATGAAGCGCAGGACGCAATGAGAAAGCACATCATGCAGGCTACGACTGTAATCGCTCTCGCTACCCAACTCCATACAATTGCAACAGGAAACATGACGCCCTCCTGGCACAAAAAGGACGGCAAGCTGCGTCCCGTATATTTCTATACCGTGGATATTTCGGAGTTTGCAGTCGGCAAGCTGCGCGACAGAGGCAGTCTCAGCGTAAACAGCATCGTAACAAACGTACAGGATTTTCTGATAAATACCGCGCGTAGCCTTGAGGTTATTTAATACATGAAAAAAGAGAGCCGAACCCGTGACGGGTTCGGCTCTCAATCTTTATAATCTCTCCATCAGTGCCGTGAAGAAATCTATACAGCGGTTGACGTTTGCAACACTTATGTTTTCGTTAGTTCCGTGTATTTTCCCGATATCCTCGTCGTCAATGATATATGGCGTGAAACGGTAGATGTTTTTGCAGACGGCTTCATATTTTCTCGCGTCCGTACTCGCCATGACGAGATACGGCACCACAATTACATCGCCGCAGAAGTCGTAAATCAGGCCCTCTATTAATCGATAGGCATTGCAATCGCAGGGCGAGAGGGCTGAAGGATCATCTAATGCGATAGGCTCGAGCTTTACAGGCAAGCCCTTCAGGGTTTTCTCAATATGTTTGAGCAGCGACTTTCCGTTTTCGCCCGGCAAAATGCGGCAGTTTATAAACGCTGTAGATTTTTGCGGGACAACATTGGGAGCAGGGCTGCCCTGCGCCATTGTGACCGCGAGCGTCGTTCTAAGCAGCGCGCTGCCGGTGTTCGTTTTTGAAAACATACTTAAAAACAGCGGCTTGAAAATCCAGAGATTGGCCAGCACCACGCGGTTCACGCCTTTCATGTACGGCCCGATACTCAGAAGAAAATCCTTTGTACACGAAATCAGGCGCGGTTTGAAGGGATGCTCCTCCAAAAGACAGAGAGCCTTTGCCAGAACGCCGAGTGAGGTATGCGGAGCGGGCATCGACGCGTGCCCTCCGTCCATAGTCACCGACAGTCGGATATTTGCAAAACCCTTTTCGCCTACGCCGACCATGGCGATAGGTTTTTCAATTCCGGCAAGTACATTTGTTACGGCGCAGCCGCCCTCATCCAGAGCGAAATCGAACTCAAGCCCTTGATTTTTAAAATATTCCGCTATCTTTAGCGCGCCCTCTTCGCCGTTTATCTCCTCGTCATGCCCAAAGGCGAGATAGATGTCCCGCTCCGGAGAAAAGCCTTTACCGAGCAAACGTTCCATAGCTTCCAGCGCGCCGATGAGATGTACCTTGGTGTCGAGCGTGCCGCGCCCCCAAATGATTCCGTCGGCAATCTCTCCGCTGTAGGGCGGCTTTGTCCAGTCACCCTCGGTGCCGTCCTCGACAGGCACAACATCCATGTGGGCTGTAATAAGTATCGGTTTTCCCGCAGGCTGCGGACTTTTTGTTTTCAGGCAATAGACAAGGCTGTATTTATTGATAACTATCTTTTCGCAGTATGTATGCACAAGCGGAAACTGCTTTTCCAGCAGCTTATGAAAGGCCCGAAAGGCCTCCTCGTCCATTTTTCCTGCTTCGATGTAGGATATAGTCGGAATGCGGACTGCGTCCGCAAGCTTCTCGGCGCCAGCAGTACCATTTGATTCAGCATAATCGCTGCCGCTTTTCATCTCAGCGGGTTTGAAACCGCGGGTTTTAATTGCAATTATCAGGATTAACGCTGCAATAATAACGACGCATAAATAAAATATCCAGAGCATTGGGATACCGGCTTTCTATGTATTTTAAAACGGTCCGTAATGGAGCGCGACGCCGATGAATAGGAACACGCAGGCAAGTGCGAGTGAAATAAGCTGTAATTTTATGGTCCACTTCATCCATTTTGTATATGAAACCACCGTAAGCCCCAGACAAATTAGAAGCACAGGGTTTGTCGGATAAATGATGTTCGAAAAACCGTCCGCAAAGCAGAAGGCGAGCACCGAGGTCTGCCTTGTGATACCCACCAAATCAGAGAGCGGAGCGATGAGCGGCATAACCAGAAACGCCTTTGCGGAGGAGGAACCGACAAAAAGCTCAAGCAGAAGAATGAGAGCATATACCAGTAAAATAGCCACATATGGCGAGGTGGACATTATCGCGTTCGCGGTATGGTAAAGGATAGTATCCATGATTCCGCCCTGGCTTATGATGAACTTGACGCTCATTGCCATAAGAATCAGGATAATGCCCGGAGCGATTCCAACGATTGCGCTGCCGACTATTTTCAGTCTTTCTTTGAAGGGGATTCCTGCCATGGTAGATGAAACGAGTCCGCCCACAAGAAAAAGCAGGCCGATAATCGGAAGGGTATAGTCGGACAGCGCGGTAACAAATGAAGCTAGTATGATTAAAACAAATATCAGCACCACAAAAGCCCCGAAGGCAAGCGTCGCGGTTTTCAGCTTTTTGTATTCCTCCGGAGTTTTTTGGTTTAACACCTGTTCCAGGCTGTCAATGTTCCGATATTTTTCGCGCAGGGAGGCATCCTCACCATAACAAAGAGATTTTTCCGGATTCTTCTCAATTTTGTGTGCGTATCGAAACAGGAAGAAAAACACAACTGCGTAATAAATCAGAAATATAATAACGCGGTAACCGGAGCCCGAATACAAGGGAAGGTCCGAAATTTCCTGAGTTATCGCTATTGAGAATGGATTTGTAATGGCCGCCGTGAAGCCGAAGCAGGAGGCCAGCATGCTCATGCCCAGTCCGACGAGCGAATCCCAGCCGAGACAGTAGGCCAGGGCTATGATTATAGGCACCAAAGCGATATTTTCCTCAAAAGTGCCGAGGACAGCCCCAAGCAGCATGAAGAAAAACACAATGATTGCCATCAAAAGGTATTTCATGTTGCTGAATTTCTTGACTATTTTCGATATAAACAGCGACATGATATCGCTTTTTTCCAAAAGCGAAAACGCTATGCTGACCGCGAGGAGAAAGAATATGATGACGATGATAACCGCGCCGTCAGTGCTTCCCAGTACCTCCACGGGAGCTGTGAACCAACGGTACACAGGGAGCTTCGCGACTTCCGTTAAGTGGAAGGAGTTTTGGATTAGTATCTCCTTGCCGTCCGTAATCTGACGATCATAGCTGCCCGTCGGCACCACCCTTGTCAGTATTCCTACGGTGATTATAAGCAGCAGCAGAATTGAAAAAGCAATGATAAACGTCCGCTTTCCAATCTTTATTGATGCTTCTTCGCGAGTGTTTTCTGTCATAGCGTCCTCCATGCTCAGCCGTTATCCGTACTGATATCTTCTCATAATTTGCTATTTGGAAGTATTATAAGAATTTAATTCGATAAAGTCAATCAGAACTTGAATACACGGCGTTTAATGGCTCGGGGGAAAGCGGCCTATCCGTTTTTCCCCCGGGTCCAATTTGATATTAAATCTTTTGGTGCAGAAACAAAATCCATCGAAAAAACAGCATTCCTGCATTTGACAATGACAAACATTTGACACACTTTGTGACAAGTGCAAAAAACTCGAGAGCTAAATATGTTAAACGTTACATACATTTCAAATGTTATTGACACGAGCGTGATAGGCTGTTATAATCAAGCTGTAAATATATACATTGTGCATACACATTGCATAGTGTTTCAAATTTAATTTATTCTCTTTGCACATAGCTCGTTAAAGGTCAAAACTGAAGGAGGCTGAATGAACAATGAGTACATATGACGAACTGATCAAATCGCTTAAGGATTACAGAAATATTTCTGAAGAAGACGAGCATTCGGTCCTGAAGAAAACCGCAGAAGCAATAGAGGCCCTACAGTCCGTTGTAGACGAAAAGCAGAAGCTTCTTGATGTGGCTCTGAAGGATTTGGCAAAAAGCAGCGAGTGCAAATATTGCTCAAATTTAGACAAATGCAGTCTGCGTCGTGTTGAGCGTACTTTAGCATACGGCAATTGCGCCGAATGGAAATGGCGCGGTGCAAATACTGCGGATATAGCCAGCTGAAACCCCGTTCTTTTCTTTTTTGTCTCCCTTTTATTTTCTATATTTATCCTATCTCCTCCATGTGTATGTTTCCTCCGCACAAAGGCATCCCTTTTCAGAGAAATTCTGCGAAGGGATGTTCTTTTTTCCGTCGGCTTTAACTATCAAAAAGCTATTAAGCCGCGTACCGGCAAAAAATTACTCACTACGCTCAATGTTGCTGATGCAAAGGTAAACGCACTATGGTATAATAACCGCAAGCGGTCATTATACAAATTTAATGCATATACCATAACGGAGCTTATTTACAGGGAGGAAACAATTGATGGACAAGAGCGCAAATAAAAATCGCTACTTTTTCGGTCTCGGCACGGTGGGCAGAGATATGCTCTACTCATTGGTAAGCATGTATCTGATATATTATTTGACCGACATCCTGAATTTGCCGGACTCCACAATGTGGTGGATGGCGGGAGTATTCACCGCTCTTCGTATTTTTGACGCTCTGAACGACCCTATTATGGGTTTTCTGGTCGATAACACGCACTCGCGCTTCGGCAAATTTAAGCCTTGGATAGCGATTGGCGGCGTTATCGGAGGAATTTTTACAGTTCTTTTCTTCACCGACCTCGGGCTGACCGGCGCCTGGTATATAATCGTATTTGTCATAATTTATCTGCTTTGGGACATTACATACGGAGCTAACGACATCGCCTATTGGTCAATGCTCCCCTCGCTTACGATAGACCAGAAGGAACGTGAAAAAACAGGCGCCTTCGCCCGCATATGTGCGAACATCGGCCTTTTTGCCTGCGTTGTGGGGATTATGCCTTTGACGAAATGGATTTCGTCACAAATAGGCGGCGACCCCTTGGCCGCGGTTGACCCTATGGCAGAGCAGGCATGGTTCATCTTCGCGATTGCAATTGTCCTGATTACCTGGGCTTTTCTGTGCTTCACGCTTTTCGGGGTCAAGGAGAATAAGGCCATTGTTGTAAAACAGGAGAACACCTCTCTCAAAGAGATGTTTGGTGTGCTTTTCAAAAACGACCAGCTTTTGTTTACAGCCATCTCGATGGCTCTGTTTATGATTGGCTACTGCACCACCACAAGCTTTGGCGTGTATTTTTTTAAGTACGCATACAAAAATGCGGATATGTATTCCGTATTTGCGGGTGTTCTGGGAGTGTCCCAGCTCGCCGCGCTGTCTGTTTTTCCGCTTTTCTCCAAAAAATTTGACCGCAAGCAGCTCTATACGGCGGCGACTGTGCTTGTCGTTCTCGGATACATCGTCTTTTTCTTCGCCCCGATGAATATGGTGGTAATAGGTCTCGCGGGAGTTCTCATCTTTGTAGGTCAGGCCTTTATTCAGCTGCTAATGCTGATGTTCCTCACCGACACAATCGAATACGGGCAGCTCAAGCTCGGCAAGCGCAACGAGAGCATAACATTTTCCGTTCAGCCCTTTATCAATAAAATCGGCGGAGCACTCGCAAGCGGTGTTGTGACGGTCACACTCATCATTTCGGGCATCAACTCAGCGCCTACGCCCGACGATGTCACAGCTGGGGGACTCCTCACCATGAAACTCGCTATGCTGATACTGCCCCTGATTTCAATTGTTGCCGGCTATATTGTATACCGTCTTAAATTCAAGATTGACAAAGAGATGTTTGACAAAATCGTGGCTGAGCTTGGCGAGCGCGGAGACCTTAATCTATCCGTAAAGGAAAAGTAGAGCATATGCTGACAGCAAACAGTAGGGTAAGGCAGCTGTACGCACACCCTGTCGGGAGGGACATTATCAGAAAGGTTCTGCTCCTGATGGGCAAAAGTGACAGACTGGTTCGCAATCCTATAATCGGAAATATCAAGCTGAAGACCTTGCCCAAGCTCGCGGCGGGTAAAGTTGATGAGGGCTTTATATCATCGCTCCTTGAACTTGTAAACAGTGAAAAGGATTTACCGCTCAGTGATAGCGCAAGCGAGGCTCCCGCGTGGTGGAAGGAAGCCGTTTTCTATCAGATTTACCCGCGCAGCTTCAAAGATTCAAACGGAGATGGCATCGGAGACCTGAGAGGTATAACCGAAAAACTCGATTATCTGAAGGCACTCGGCGTGGACGCTTTATGGCTTTCTCCGGTCTACGACTCTCCGAACGACGATAACGGCTACGATATACGCGATTACCGTAAAATAATGGCCGAGTTTGGCACAATGGAGGACTTTGACGAGCTGCTGGAGGGTGTTCACGCAAGAGGTATGCGCCTCATTATGGATCTGGTCGTAAACCACACCTCGGATGAGCACGAGTGGTTCAGAAAAGCTGTGGCGGAGCCCGACTCCAAATACGGTGACTACTATATCTTCCGCGATGAGCCAAACAACTGGAACTCTTTTTTCAGCGGAAGTGCGTGGCGCTTTATTGAGGAGCGGAGTCAGTACGCGCTGCATCTGTTTTCTCAGAAGCAGATGGATTTGAACTGGGAGAACCCCGACGTACGCCATGAGGTCAAGGAACTTGTTTGCTGGTGGCTTGAAAAGGGCGTCTACGGTTTCCGCATGGATGTAATCAACTATATTTCAAAGCGCCCCGGCCTTCCGGACGGCGACAAGCTGATAGGCCTGCTTACGAACTTTACCGGCATGGAGCATTACTATTACGGGCCTAGGCTGCACGAATACCTGCGTGAACTTAAAAACAGGGCATTTGCTCCCTATAACGCTTTTACTGTCGGCGAGACTCCGGGCATTGGCATGGAGATGTCAAAACTTCTCACCGCCGATTACCGCGAGGAACTCGATATGGTGTTTTCCTTCGACCAGCTCGAAACTCCGGGGCACATCCGCTTTGATGACTACAGGTACGATTTAAACTATTATAAAGAGTACATTACGGACTGGATGGAAAACTACGGCTCACATTGCCGCACGGCGCTCTTTTTTGAAAATCATGATAACCCGCGCATGGTGTCGAAAGTAAATCCCGATCCTCAGTACAGAAATGTTCTGGCAAAGCTGCTCGCTACGATGCTCCTTACACTGAAGGGAACGCCGTTTATCTTCCAGGGGCAGGAGCTTGGAATGATAAACAGGGATTTTTTATCAATGGGCGAGCTGCGTGACGTAGAAAGCCTTAACTATTATAC
>JASDTK010000195.1:0-2628 GCA_041891555.1 Oscillospiraceae bacterium | reverse complement strand
TATGCACCTATTTTTTTCGAGGTTTATTTATCATCCCACACCCAAAACCACACCATCAGCAGGGCAACCGCGAAGACCGCCGCTTCGAGTGTCCATGTGCCCATTCCGGTCAAAAAGGTCACAGCGCTGAAGTCGATGACCGTATGCATGACAAAAGCCAGCATAAGCCACCAAAGGTTCTTTTCGCGAATACTCTTCATGACCATGACGGACCAGCCGACGTGCAGAACGATTGTCGACACGCGCTCAATTCCGCTTGCAAACATAAGGCTCGGAGTGGATGGAAACGGCGTTGTAAGCAGTGCCATTATTGTACCGATTCCCACAATATAAATAGCTTCTATTCCACCATGACCGACACCGAATGCTATCCCGTCTGAAGTGCTCCTGTGCTTTTTCAGGAAAAGCGACATGACAATATATCTGCCGCCCTCTTCAAAGAGCGCCGCCGTGCTTCCCAAAAACAAACCGTATAAAATCGGCTGAGTATTAGAAAAAGTTATATACCACGCCTGATACGGCAGAACGAGCTGCAGCAGCGGTATGCGCGTCAACACCTGAAAAAAGATAAAGGTGAGGGTACCGAAAAGTATAGGCTTCCACGAGTCCTTCTTGCGGACACAGAATATTACCGTCAATGTAATCGGCAGAATCACAGAGCATATAATCGCAAAAACACAGCTAAATACTTCCACAGTTCCTGTCCCCTCTCAAATTCTTCAAACCTGAACGTTGAAGCTCGGCTTCGGCATATCTCTCAGCGCGAGATAGTAATTGACATAGGTAGCCGAGGTATAAGCGTGACCCAGATTGTTACAAACGGGAACAGTGTGAGAAGAGCCCAGCCTAGGAAGCTCAAATCCAGTACAAAAAGCTCTCCCTTGCGGCCAGTCATCATCTGCTTGCTGGCCCTGATACATTCAAGAGCACTGAGCTGCGGGTTATCAATCATTATATACAGCGCCATACGATAACGATAGGCCGCAATAATACCGGGAATTATCAGGAGCAGACTCCAGAGATAAACGAAAATGAACATTAGGATATTGAGCCACAGTACTTTAAAGAAAATTGCGAAGCCGTCAAGCAGGTTTCCAAAACCCGCTTTTCGAAACTGGCATATGTTCATACAGTAAATCGTGAAACCTGTACTGAGCATCATCAGCATTAAAAATATAGCAATACCAATGATAACGCCGCCCGCATTTGGATGAGGCAGCACAGGGACATAGTCCAGATTGCCCGCCAGCATCTGATCCATCATTTTCGTGTACGCCTGATACTGTCCG
This sequence comes from Oscillospiraceae bacterium, assembly GCA_041891555.1. Classification (GTDB taxonomy): domain Bacteria; phylum Bacillota; class Clostridia; order Oscillospirales; family Oscillospiraceae; genus UBA2658. The sequence continues at coordinate 1,339 of JASDTK010000195.1, read as the reverse complement.
CTCACGGTATATGACAGGAATTGCAGAACATAGGTCACAGCGAGAAATGCAAGCCCCACCAGTATCGGGCTTGGTTTCGTCGTCACAATTACGCCTTTTGCATTCTGTTTGATTGCCGCGCGGTTTATTCTCATACATTTCTCTCCTTGGTATTAAGGAATATACAAAATTGTTATTATGAGTCTACCACATATTCCCGATAAAATAAACGAAAACTTTATTGCTCAGCGCGCAGAGACTGTGACCGTGATAAGTGTTTGTAATTGCCGACTGTTTGTGCTATTCTTATCCATGCTAAGGAATTTATCCCATAATTGTCATATTACCCGCATCCGAAAGGAAAACACAAGCCGATGAATGAGCTGCAGGAAAAAATCACTAAACTGAAAAAAGAGCGCGGTGCGCTCATACTGGCCCACTATTATCAGACTCTGCCGGTACAGGACATCGCTGATTTCGTCGGCGATTCTTTTGCGCTGGCAAAGCTTGCGCAGAAAGCAACGGAAAAAACGCTTGTTGTCTGCGGCGTCAGATTCATGGCGGAAAGCGCGAAGATACTGAATCCCCAAAAAACCGTCTATCTCCCTTCCGACGACGCAGGCTGTCCTATGGCGGACATGATAACACCCGATGATGTCCTGTCTCTGCGGAAAAAATATCCCGAAGCCGCTGTTTGCTGCTACGTAAATTCATCAGCCGCGGTCAAGGCGGTTAGCGATATCTGCTGTACCTCCTCTTCCGCGGAAAAAATTGTGCGCTCGCTTCCGAACAGACAAATCATTTTTGTACCTGACAAGAACCTCGGCTCCTTTGTCGCGAAACGCGTACCTGAAAAGGAAATCATCATCTATAACGGCTGCTGCCCAATCCACGACAGGGTTTCGGCGAAGGATGCGGAAAAAATCAGAACGACTCTGCCGGACGCGAAAATCCTTGTGCATCCCGAATGCAGACCCGAAGTGCTGGCGTTTGCAGACTATATCGGCTCGACTGCCGGAATTCTGGAGTTCGCACGGAAAACAGACTCAATTAATCTCGTCATAGGCACAGAACGAGGCGTTTTTGATATTCTATCGCGCGAACTGCCGGAAAAGAAGCTCTATATTATTAAGGACAATTTTGTCTGTGCGGATATGAAAAAGACCGGACTAGAGGATGTCCTTGCCTGTCTTGAAGGTAAAAAACCGCCTATCAAGTTGGCAGAGCCCGAGCTGCAGTATGCCAGAAAAAGCCTTGAACGCATGGTTGAAATTGAATAGCATATAGTTTACATAATAAACAAGACTGCCGCTCTATCCTAATGATCGGCAGTCTTGTTTATTATAGGTTTACGTAATAC
>JASDTK010000194.1:0-2628 GCA_041891555.1 Oscillospiraceae bacterium | reverse complement strand
GCTCAAGGTTCCTTATCAATCCGCCAATTGTTGAAGCACAGAAGGCGCAGCCCTGACGGCAGCCCACCTGAGTTGAAATGCATACGGTGTTGCCGTGCTTATAGGACATAACGACGGTTTCAACAGCGTTTCCGTCCGAAAGCTCCCAAAGATACTTTGTCGTTCCGTCGATTTGCGATACCTGTTTGCGAAGGGGCTTCGGGCTTGTTATCAGAAAGCGTTCATCCAGCGCGGAGCGAAGCTTCTTTGAAAGGTCGGACATATCTTCAAAGGAGCGCACTCCTCTGCTAAGCCATGAAAATATCTGCTTTGCGCGAAACTTGGGCTCACCCATGTTTATCAGTTCAGCTTCAATTTCCTCGGGAAGCATGGATTTAATGTCAGTTTTCATTACGTTTCCTCAGCTTGCAGATGAAAAAACCGTCCGTATGATGTATATGCGGGTACAGGTTTAATTTCCCGTTTTCAACAAAACCTATAGGTTCCGGAAGGTCAAAACTTTCCGCAGTAAATTCCCTGTGTACGGCTAGAAAGCGGCCTATAGCTCCGCCGTTTTCCGCGTCAAGCACGGTACAGGTCGAATAGAGCAAAACACCGCCCGGCTTAACGCATTTTGAAAGCCCTTCCAGTATGGCAAGCTGAGTTTCCGGCAGCTTTTCGATTTCCGGCAGGTCCTTGTAGCGTATGTCGGGCTTTTTCCTTATAACTCCCAGCCCCGAGCAGGGCACGTCTGCGATTACGAGATCATAGGCTTCCATGGCGGCATCTTCAGGCTTTGCGGCGTCCATAACTCCGGTGGAGATAATTTCTATGCCGAGTCTTTGCGCGCCTTCTCGGACGCGGACAAGCTTATTTTCGTGAATATCGCAGGAAAGTATCTTTCCGCTGTTTTGCATCATAAGCGCTGACGCAAAGCTCTTGCCCCCCGGGGCGCTGCAGGCGTCAAGGACTGTGATGTCTGGCTTTGCACCCGACGCAAGCACGGCAAGACGCGCGGCGGCGTCCTGAACATAGAACAAGCCGTTTTTATATTCATCAAGCGCTGTAATATCTCCTGCGCCGGAAATTTCCAGACAATCAGGCAGTATTTCGTGATATTTTATTTCAACGCCTCTGCTTCTAAGCGAAGAGATTAGGCTTTCAGCGTCTGTTTTGAGTGTGTTTACCTGAATTGTAAGCGGCGCGGCTTCATTGTTTGCCTTGAGAAAGCCCTCCGTAAAATCACTGCCAAATTCCTCTGTCAACCTTCTTACAAGAGGAATAGGTGTTGAGTATTTTACGGACAGATACGAACCTATGTCCTTATCGGGTATCGCGGGAAGGCTGTCCTTATTTTCCGCAATTTTGCGCAGCACGGCGTTTACAAGCCCTGAAGCCCTTGCAAATCCAAGCTTTTTGCACAGCTCAACCCCCTCGCTTACCGCCGCGTGTGAAGGTATTCTGTCCATGAAAAGTATCTGATAGACGGAAAGCCGCATAATGTCCCGAACCTTGGGCTCAAGCTTCTGCGCTTTCGTAGCGTAGTTATCAATATAATAGTCGCAGAGCAGCATATTCTGCAATACTCCGTAACAGAGTCTCGTGCAGAGGGCGCTGTCCTTTGCGTCGAGACCGCTGGTGGATATAACGCTGCCGATAAGCGCGTCCGAAAACGCCTGATCTCTGCGGCAGCGCTCAAGAACCGTCAGAACCGCTTCACGGGCCGATTTTGCCATCTGGTATCTCCTTGTCTAAATGCTCATCGGATGCCCGCGCAGATAATCCGAGGCCGCCATCTTTTTGCCCCCGGGCGCCTGCAAGCACGTAATCAGAAGCGTTTCTCCGTTTCCGCAGGCAATTTCTATGCCCTTCTTATCATCCGCAGAGACGACGGTTCCCGCTGATTTTTCTGTCTTGTTCGAGGTATACTCGGCACCGAATATTTTAAAGGAAAGTCCATCCAACTGCGTGGTCGCGACAGGCCACGGGTCCAGTCCGCATATGTGTTTGACTATCGCGCGAGGGGTTTTGTTCCAGTCAATCGGACTCATTTCCTTAGATAAGGGCGGTGCAAAGCTTGCACGCGATGCGTCCTGCGGTGCTCTGGGCGCACAGCCCAATTCAATATCTCTCACGGTTTTTATAAGAAGCTCCGCTCCCAGCTCTTTCAAGCGCTCAAAAAGCGCTCCCGAGTTTTCAAATTCTCCTATTTCCGTTTCGGATGTATATATGACATCGCCGCTGTCCAGCTCGTGCGCAAGGTACATCGAGCTCACTCCGGTAATGTTGTCGCCGTTTAATACCGCGTGTTGGATAGGCGCTGCTCCTCGATATTTCGGCAGCAGCGAGCCGTGGATGTTTATTGTACCCTTTGGCGGCACAGCCAGAATATCATCCGGCAGAATCCTCCCGTAAGCCACAACCGCAACAAGGTCGGGGTTCAGGGATTTAAGCATCTCAACCGCGGTTCCGTCCCGCATTTTTTCGGGTTGAAAAACGGGTATGCCGGCATTTAGGGCGATTTCCTTAACAGGACTTGCCGTCAGCTTCATTCCCCTGTCCTTTGGCTTATCGGGCTGCGTGAATACACCGACGACGTTCGCGCCCTCATTTATGAGGCGCTTCAATGAGGCGGCGGCAAAGACAGGC